>JAHEML010000351.1 GCA_024643705.1 Caldilineaceae bacterium
GCAGATGGGCCGGGCCGGGCGCACCGCCGACGCTTCTCTGGCAATTTTGGTCGCCACTGCCGGCGCGCTGGATCAATATCTGGTCAGCCAGCCGGACTTTTTCTTCGAGCGATCGCCGGAGCAGGCGGTCATCAATCCGGACAACCTGATGCTGTTGGTGGATCAGCTACGCTGCGCCGCTTTTGAGCTGCCCTTTGTGGCTGGGGAGAGCTTTGGCCGATCCCCCATCACCGCGGATGTGCTGGCTCTGCTGGCAGAAAGCGGCGATGTGGGCAACTACGCGGGGCGTTTTCTCTGGCAGGGCGATAGCTACCCCGCCCGGCAAATCAGCTTGCGCAGCGCGGGCAACGACCCCTTTGTGATTCAGGAAACCGACGCCGACGGCATCACCCGGCTGGTGGGGGAGATCGATGGGGAGAGTGCGCCCTTGCTCGTCCACGACGGCGCGGTCTACATCCACGAGGGCCAAAGTTATCTGGTGGAGGCGTTGGATTGGGAGGCGCGCATCGCACGGGTGAAAGCCGTGGAAGTGGACTTTTACACCCAAGCCAACAGCGAAGCCGAGACCGAAGTGCTAGCTGTCCACGGCGAGCGCACGGAAGGCGGTGGGTCTATCGGCCACGGCGACCTGCGGGTGACGACGACTGTCAGCGATTACAGACGGGTGCGCCGTTACACTCACGAGAATTTGGGCGTCTTCCCTCTGGACTATCCGCCCCATATTTTAGAGACGACGGGCTATTGGCTGGAAGTGACGCCGGAAGCCCAGGAAATTCTGATGCTGGCCGACCGTTGGCGGGATGCTCCCAACGAGTATGGCCCCAACTGGCAGGAGCAGCGGGCCAAAGTGCGGGCGCGGGATGGCTACGCCTGTACCCAATGCGGAACGCCAGAGCCGGAAGGCCGCCAGCACGACGTGCATCATCTGACGCCCTTCCGCACCTTTGGCTATATCCCAAACCACAACGAGAATTATCAGCTTGCCAACCAACTGAGCAACCTGACCCTGCTCTGCCAACGCTGTCATCGGCGGCTGGAAGCAGGCGTGCGCACCCGCAGCGGCCTGGACGGGCTGGGCTATGCCCTGGGTAATCTGGCTTCGCTCTATTTGATGTGCGACAGGAATGACTTGGGGATGGCTGTGGTGCGGGAGGAACAGCACAACGCAAAGACGCAAAGGAGCAAGGACGCTGAGAATTCTAACGCAGAGGCGCAGAGGCGCAAGGACGCAGAGGGGGTGGATAACGAACTACGCAATACGCAGTACGTAATACGCAATCCGTCCCCCCGCATCTACATTTTCGAGCGCATCGCCGCCGGTCTGGGCTTCAGCCAGCAGTTGTTCGAGCGCCACGCTGAATTGCTGGCCGGGGCCGAGGAGATGATCCGTGGCTGCGGCTGCCGTTTTGGCTGTCCTGGCTGTGTGGGGCCGGTACTGCTCAACGACGGGGGCGAACGTCCGCTGTTGGAGACGAAGGCGCTGGCGTTGGCGCTGTTGGAGGTGTTGCGGACGGGGGAAGTCGAGCAAAATGTCCCGCTTCCGCGAGAAGTCACTTTTCGATAACTTTTGTGAGAGAAAGCGATCAGTCCAGAGAAGGGTGTGTTTAAGCTCGATTGACAGCGCGCCGTAGAGATGCTACTCTGGGCGTACCGATTGACAGTGCTGAATTCTTGACGAGGGGATCCTATGACCCTCCGAATTCGTCTGCTTGGCGACTTCTCTCTCCAATACGACGGCGTGGAATTGTACGATGTCCACCGCATACGCCTGCGCTCTTTCCTGGCCTATTTGGCAATGCACACCACCGCGCCTCTGCTGCGCCGACAGGTGGCATTCACCTTCTGGCCGGACTCGCCGGAGGGGCAGGCCCGCAACAACCTGCGCAAAATTCTCTACGATCTGCGCCAGGCGCTACCCCCCATCGAGTTACTTCTCCATAGCGATGCCAATACAATTCATTGGCGCCCGAACGCACCTGTCACCCTTGACGTGGCAATGTTTGATGTACTCCTGCAGCAGGCGGACAACACCGATCCTTCCGAATTTCAGGCGGAGCGGGAACTGTTGGATGAGGCCGTTGCCCTCTACAGTGGCGACCTGCTACCAAGCTGCTACGACGAGTGGATTGTCCCCGAACGGGAACGGCTGCGACAGGCCTATTGGCAGGCACTCACGCGCCTGATGCAACTGGCCGAAGATGACAACGACTACCCGGCTGCCATCGGCTATGCCAACCGGCTGCTGCGCCACGACCCATTGCAGGAATCCACCTACCGCCGCCTGATGCGCTTTCATACTTTTCAGGGCGACCGGGCCAGTGCACTGCAGGTTTATCACAGCGCGGTTTCCCATCTGCAAGAGGAGCTTGGCGTGGAGCCGGGCGATGAAATCCAGGCCGCCTATGCGCGGATTCTGGATGCCGAAATCCCTGAGAAGCTGCGGGGCGAGGGAAAGCAGGTTGGGTCCGTTGCCCGATTGATCGGGCGGGAGCGGGAGTGGTGGCGTTTGCTGGAAGCCTGGGACAACGCGGCTGCGGGTACAGTACACCTCTGCCTGATCCGGGGGGAAGCGGGCGTCGGCAAGACGCGCCTGGCCCAGGAACTGCTGGCGTGGGTCGATGAACACGGCTTCACTGCTGCGCATACCCGGGCCTATGAAATGGCCGGTGCATTGGCCTACACGCCTGTCATCGATTGGCTGCATACGCCCCCGCTACAGGCGGCGTTGCAAACGCTGGACAACGCCCGCTTGAGTGAAATATCCCGCCTGTTGCCCGACCTGCTGGTTGCCCGTCCAGAGATACCCCGCCCCGAACCCCTCGACGAACGCTGGCAGCGGCAACGCTTGTATGACGCTCTGGCCCAAGCCTTTCTGGCCTGCCGCCAGCCTCTGCTGCTTGTGTTGGACGACGGCCAGTGGTGCGATCCGGACACCCTGGAATGGGTACACTATCTGCTGGACCATTCGTTGCGCCGTGCCCAGACAACCGGGGGAAGCCACCGACAACCGGCCCTGTTTATCGTCTGTACGGTGCGCGGGGAAGAGGTGGACGCTGGTCACCCCATCAGAACTGTATCCTCGGCCTTTGGCAGGGCCGAACGATTGACAGAGATCGAACTATCCCCTTTCGACAGTACAGAGACCCGACAACTGGCCGCGCAGATCAGCCATACGGGTCTGGATGACGAAAACGCGGCCGATCTCTATGCGTTTACAGAGGGCAATCCCTTTTTTATTGTAGAAACCCTTGCCAGCGACAGGTGGAAGATCGAAGTGCGTGGGGGGCTGTCCGGCGACAGGCTGCCAGGCGACATCCTGCAACCCGACAGCCCTGCCTCTGTCGCCCTGCCCCCCAAACTATACGCCCTCATCCAGGCCCGGTTGGCCCAGTTGACCGTCAGCGCCCGTCAACTCGCCGGCCAGGCAGTGGTCATCGGCCGCGCCTTCACTTTCGATCTGCTGCGCCAGGCCAGCCAGCTTGACGAGAACGGGGCGATGCTGGGCGTGGATGAATTGTGGCGGCGGGGCATTCTGCGCGAGCAGGCCGATGGGCGCTACGACTTCAGTCATGACCGCATCCGGGATGTGACCTACGATGAGATCAGCCCGGTGCAACGGCCTCTGCTCCACCGACGGGTGGCTCAGGCGTTAGAGGCAAGGCACATAGACGATCCGGACAGCATTTCTGGACAATTGGGACTGCATTACCAACGGGCGGGGGACCGGAGTGCTGCAATTGGTTACTTCGAGCGAGCGGCAGAAGTATCGACCGCGCTGTTTGCCCACGGAGAGGTACTATCATATACAGACCGAGCCTTGGCTTTGCTGGATGATGAATCGGACACTGGCGATACTGTGCGTCGGCGAATCGATATTCTTTTGCACAAAGAGCGTGCAATCGACTTCATCTACGGCGCAACGTCCGCTGAACGAAAGAATATCATCGATTCTGTTTATCTATTGTCCCAGAAGATTGACGACACGCTTTATCGTTTTCGTGTGCTCATGCACATGCGCTTCTATTACGGATGGCGTGGGGATATCAGGAAGACGGCTGAGATAACGCCCGATCTCCTCGCTCTGGCCCAGTCAACAGGAGACCCAGATGCGCTTCACGCTGCCCACTGGGAGATGGCCGATCTCTATTATTGGCAGGGCAAGTTTGCGTCCGCGTTGGAGCAACTGAAGGTACCCGTGGCAAATAGCGATATGAACATTCCGGGCAACAAGTATGCCCCCTCCACCCCTTATCTCAAAGCGATTCTTCAAGCATTCCTCATCTGGCTCCTTGGAAATCCAACTCAGGCGCGAAATCAGGCGTTGGAAGTGGTCCGTAGAGTAGATGAGGAAGGGCAGGTATTCAATCAAATCATCATCTATACCTATTTCTGTGCATTCCTGCAATTTCTGGGGGACCGGCACGCTCTGCGTGCGGCGATTGCCAAGCTGAAGGAACGATACAAGATTCTGGTGCATCGGGAGTTGATGTATGAAGTCACTATAATGGAGGGCTGGCTCCTGGCAGAAGAAGAATCATTGCAGGCCGGCTTGGATCAGCTTGCAACCGCGCTCCACGGGATGCAGGACCGAGGCAGAGGTGCTGACCTCACGTACTGGCTTTGTTTATTGGCCCAGGCCCAGAGAAAACTGGGACAAGAGAATGCGGCGCTGGATACGCTGCGCGAGGCGTACCTGCTGGGTGAGAAACTGGGTGATTTTCACTGGTTGGCCGAAATTCACCGTCTGACGGGTGAAGTACAAGTGCATTTGGGCTATCCCGCCGTGGAGATAGAAAATTCTCTCCAGGCTGCGTTGGATGTCTCCCGCCAGCAGGAAGCCAAATCTTTGGAACTGCGGGCGGCTACCAGTATGGCCCGTTTCTGGCAAAGCCAGGGCAAGATCGCTGAAGCCCACGCCCTCCTCGCCGAAGTCTATGGCTGGTTCACCGAAGGCTTCGACACCCCGGACCTGAAAGAAGCCAGCGCCCTGCTGGCCGAGTTGACCCAAACCTCCGCCTGACCGATTATCGATTTTTAACGCAGAGACGCGAAGATGCAGAGACGCAAAGGAGAGGCTCTCCTCTCTGCAGCTTTGCGCCCCTG
>JAHEML010000352.1 GCA_024643705.1 Caldilineaceae bacterium
AAAACCTTTGCCATCGTCTTGCACATCCAGCAAAACCCGGTCGGGCATATACGAAAGAGTGATGTTCACCTGGCTGGCCGCGGCGTGTTTGTGGATATTAGCCAGGGCTTCCTGCACAGCACGTAGAAGGGTCACTTCGGCCTGGGGGTGCAAAGGCAGGGCCATGCCGGTGGCGACAACCCTGGCAGGAATGGCTGTGCGCTGGCTCCATTTGTCGGCTTCACGCTCCACAGCCTCGGCCAAAGACGACCCTTCCAGCACCTCTGGGCGTAAATCTTGCACCACCCGGCGGGCCTGACCCAGGCTCTCCCTGGCTGTGGCCGCTGCTTGTTGAATGTAGCGACGCGCGGCGGGCAGCTCGCTTTCCAGCGCTTGGTCGGCGGCTTCGAGATGGGTGACAACGCTGATGAATCCCTGGGCGAGAGTATCGTGAATCTCGCGGGCCAGCCGTTGTCGCTCGGCCAGAACGCCGGCCGTTCGTTCGCTGGCGGCCAGTTCGGCCTGGGTGCGGTGCAGTTCAGCGATCAATTCTTGCTGCTGGTAGCCCTGGCGAATGATGGCGTTGATCCAGAGCGCAATGAGTGATCCGCCTGTGCCGCCAAGCAACCAAACCCAAAGGGATGGGCGGTTCATCACATCGGCCAGGGAGTTGACTTGGCTGGCTTGCAAAGCGAGGGCAGACATGGAGACCAAAAAGATTGGGATCGACCACCCCATTGGCAAAAAATAGAAAATTTGGCTGAATAAGCCGCCAATCACAAAATAGAAGATGTCGTGAACGGAAACCAACCAAAAAACCACAACCATAAGCACAGCCGCATAACCCAAACCATAAATCCGGCGGCTGCGCACATCGACCCCACGCCGGGGCAGCACAAAAGCAAATAGCCAATGGGCCAAGCCACCGAGCAACGTGAGAGAAGCGACCAACAGTTGTTCGCTTTGGGGGGCGTCGTTCTGCACAAACCAATAGAGAGCAGGCAGAAGCAGCATGAAATAAAATATGACAGACCAAACCCAGCCCATGCGTTCCCAGGCGTACTTCGAATTGGATGACTTCACAGGAGTGCCCCTCTGATAGTGCCGAACCCAGGTCGGTGAAAAGCAACTGAATGGTTGCCACCCACCGACCTGGTATTTCTTGTCTGCGTCAGTATAGCATATGCCCGCTTCACTATTCCCGCTGGTTCCCTATTCCCGCTAGTCCCTTATTCCCAACGGAAAGTCCTGGCCGACACCACCGTGCCCACCAAGAGCATCCCCACCAGCACCAGCACCGCCGTGCCATCCCAGTTGTTGCCAAACCATAGCCCTTGCAGCAAATGAACAACGTGGGTCATGGGCAGCCACTCGGCCAGGGATTGGATGCCCGGCGGCATGATTTGCAAAGGCATGGCCGCGCCAGAGAGAAACATCATGGGGAAGTAGATGACCTGACCGACAACCTGTGCCACCCGACTGGTGGGAGCCAAGCTGGCGATCACATAACCCACGGCAATAAAACTGAGCGATGCCAGGGTGAAACCCGCCAGCAGGCTTGCCCAATTCCCATCAAAGCGCAGGCCAAAAACCAGCTTGGCAACCACCACCAGCAGCAGCATCCCCAACAGGGCCACGGCAAAATTCACCACCACATCGGCCACCAGGTAAACGACAGGGCGCATAGGCGTGGCCTGAAAACGACGCAGTAGCTTCTGCTCCCGGGCCGTGGCCGTTGCAATGGGAATCGTCATGAAGGCGACCGTGCCCACAATCAGCGCGGCCAGCGCGGGCGTCTGCATGTCGATATACCCGAAGGCCGGGCTGAAGAAAGAGCTACCCGGCTCGTTGCCCCAAATGGCCCCAAAGAGCAGCAGAATCAGAACCGGAAAGGCCACATTGAAGAAGAAGGCAACGGGTTCGCGCAAAAAGAGCTTGATTTGGACAAAGGTGAGCTTGGCTGCCGAGCGCAGTGCATCGCCGAAGCCGAATTGGGACTGTTGGGTCTTAATCAGGGTAGTCATGGGTCTTGCCTCCGCAAAGATTGATTCCGAAGAATGGAATAGTTGATTCTCGGTCAAATAGCCGACACAGCTTCAACAAATAGCTTATCTTTACTCGTATTCGCATAACGGCTATGCAGCCAGTAGAGGGTAACGAGTGCCACCGGTTTGAGAAAATCCCAGTAGAGGATCGGCCCCGCATTGTCCGGCGAGAAGTTGCCGTGCTGCACCATATCGACAATGTGGGTGAAGCCCGCACCCCAGGCAAAAATGCTGGTGGCGATGATATAGGGCAGCCACCAATCCCGCCGCCAGAAAGTCGCATAACCGATCACGCCGATTGCCAGATTCGCCATCCCCACCTCTGTCTGAAAGGGGTTGCCAGCGGGCCAGCCGATGGATGCCGCAACCGAATCTGCCCAAATCGTGTGCATAAAGAAGCTCATGATCCCGATGAAACCGCCGATGCCAGCCAGGTAGATGAGCAACATCTCGACAACGACAGGCCGGGAAAAGTCACCCCGCACCCGCAGATGGATAAGCGCCGAGCCGAGAATAGACAGCAACCAAATATAGACCTGATAGCCGGGAATGGATGTGATTTGCTCGAACATCGAAGTTTTCTCCTGTCTGATATTTGAAAACGGATTTGGGGAATCGGGTATTGGATATGTGGCAGTAGCGTCGTAACATCCCGACCAAATACCCATTCACTAATCGCCAATCTCTAGTTCCCAATCTCTACTCTCTGATTTGCCGTCCGGTGAGATGGATAAAAACATCCTCCAGACTGGGCTGCTCGGTGCGCAGATTCTGGAAGGCAACCCGCTGGGCTTCCAATTCTAAAACCACACCGCTGACCAGCCCATCGCCTTTGCCATACACAGTCACCCGTTGCCCGTTTTGGATAACCTCGGCCGCCTGGGGCAAACCGCGCAGACCGGCAAGATGGACAGCACCGTCGCTTTCAAAGATCACCCGGCTGTCCAACCCCAGCGAATGTACCAGCGCAGCCGGGCGATCCAGCGCGATCACCTTGCCTCGATCGATGATCGCCAGCCTGTCGCACAGGGCTTCGGCTTCGTCCATAAAATGGGTCACAAGCACAACCGTCTTGCCTTGGGCACGAATCTCTTGTACCAATTCCCAGGTGTTGCGCCGGGCTTGCGGGTCCAAACCGGTGGTCAGCTCGTCCAGAAAGACCACTTCCGGGTCGTTGAGCAGGGCCAGGGCGATAAAGAGCCGCTGCTTCTGGCCGCCGGAGAGGTTGACGAAAGCGGTGTCCCGTTTCTCGGCCAGCCCCCACTGCTCCAGCAAGGGTTGCCAGGGAACCGTGCGGGCGTAGAACGATGCGAACAGATCCAGGGCTTCCCACACCTTCAGCCTGTCGGCCAGATTGGCCTGCTGCAATTGAATGCCGATGCGCTGGGCCAGGGCTGTGCGATCCCGCTGGGGGTCCAGCCCCAACACCTGCACAGTGCCCCGGTCTGGCTTACGCAGGCCGATAACGCTCTCAACAGTGGTGGTCTTGCCTGCGCCATTGGGGCCGAGAATCCCAAAAATTTCTCCCGGCTGCACGCAGAACGACACATCCTCCACGGCCACGGTGGAACCATACACCTTGCGCAGATGCTCAACTTGAATCATGGGCTGCATTGGTTTTCTCCTGTTCGCACTCATCGTTTGTCTGCCTGTGGTTGAATGATACAGGAAAATAAGAAGCCCAGCATCGCCCCATCGGTGGATTTTGGCCCGCAAGGGGATGATCAGCGCATCAACCGATCGGTTGATCTCCCGTGCCAGATACCCCCTTCCTCTGTGCGCCTTTACCCGATGTGTGATACTATTCCACTGCATTCATCTCCACTGCATTCATCTCCGCCGCATCTTGCGCTTTTTCAGGAGTCTCCCATGGGTTCTAACATCCCCATTCCTCTCGTCATCCACGCCACCCACGAAGCCGGTGTCAAAGTGGGCGGCATCGGCGCTGTGTTGGACGGCCTGCTGGGCGCAGACGAATACAACAAAGCTGTGACCCGCTCGGTGTTGGTTGGCCCGCTCAATGGTCGCAACAGCGTGGAAATGGAGCGGCTGAACAGCCCCCGCAACAGACTGACCATCCGCTACAGCAGCCTGCACGCCATCTTCGACAACGTAGCACCAGCCCTGCGCGACGCCTTGCAGGCCATCGAGCAGATCTATCAGGTAGCTCTTCTGTACGGAACCCGCTCTTTTGGCGGCTACGAACACGAAGTGGTACTGGTGGATGCCACCAATCCTGCGCCGGGGCCGCTCAACGAGTTCCGCTTCCATGTGTGGGAACACTACGGCATCGACAGTGGCCGCTATGCCTATGCCGACGAAATGGACCTCTATTTCTCCATTGCCCAGCCCCTCTTTGCTGCCCTCAAAGCCATCGGCGTGGATGCTGGGCTGAGCCAGGACGAACGCTTTATTGTGGCCCACGAATGGCTGGGCATGCCCGTGGTCTTTGCCGCCCAGATGAACGAGCCGAACCGTTGGCGCACGATTTTCTACGCCCACGAAATGGCGACCGCCCGCCTGCTTGTCGAGGCCCACGGCGGCCACGACACCCGCTTCTACAATGCCCTTTTTCGTGCCCAGGAGTGGGGCCAGAGCCTGGACGATGTATTCGGCAACCAGGACTTCTTCTTCAAACATGCCATCATCCGCCAGGCGGCCCGCTGCGACAACATCTTTGCCGTGGGCGATCTTGTGGTGCCGGAGCTACGCTTTTTGGGCGGCGAATTTGCCAACAAAAACATCGATCTGGTCTACAACGGCGTCACAGTCCAGCCCGTCACCATCCAGGAAAAAGTGGCCTCCAAACGGCTGCTCCAGGACTACTGCCAAAATCTGCTCGGTTATCGCCCCGACTACATCTTCAGCCACGTCACCCGGATGGTGCTCTCCAAAGGCATGTGGCGGGACATCCGTGTGATGGAGCATCTGGACAGGATGCTGGCAGATGCGGGCAAGACGGCCGTACTTTTCGTCCTCAGCACCAGCCAGCCCGCGGGCCGCCGTTCGGAATGGGTTCACGCCTGGGAGCAGCAATATGGCTGGCCTGTGGGTCATCGC
>JAHEML010000353.1 GCA_024643705.1 Caldilineaceae bacterium
CGGCCAAGCAGTACAAGAGCCGTCAAAGCGTGCAACACCCAACCCACGGCGTGGGCACAGTCATCGACTCGATTGTGGTGGGGCGGGACGAGGAAGTAACCGTCGCCTTTCCGGGCATCGGGATCAAGAAGTTCCTGGCGTCCATGGCGAATTTGAAGAAGTTGTAAAAAAGGAGGGGAGTATGGCTGTTCTCGCAATGTTCTACGGAATAATTGTGTCCATGTACTTCTTTGACAACCAACGCCATAAACTGCCACACATTCATGTCCGTTATCAAGGACAAGAAGTAGTGCTTTCAATACCCGATGGGGGAATCTTGGAAGGCGATATACGTAGTAACAAAATGAAGTTGGTTCAGGCTTGGATCGAAATTCACCAGGACGAATTGATGGCCGATTGGGAATTGGCAATTGCTGGCGAAGCAGTTTTTCGCATTGATCCTTTGAAGTAAAGGCAGAGTGTGCAATATGAATCCACGTGTTGAAACCGTAGTACCAAACAGCAAAAACTATACGTTGACGCTAGGTTTTACCAACCAAGAATTGCGGCAGTTCGATGTAAAACCTTATTTGTCTCAGGGCTTTTTCAAGGAATTACAAGATAGGGCCTATTTCAATTCGGCGCGCGTCGCTCTCGGCAGTGTTGAATGGCCCAACGGTCAAGACTTTTGCCCAGATACACTGTACGAACTCAGCGAGCCGATGACAGAAGCGGACACGGTCCTCGATACAATGCGATAATGTCACCGACACCCTCCGAAATCGAGCAGGTTACCGACCTGCTCGCGAACAATCTGCAACGGATCATACAGGCCAGCGCTGGGGTGGACGATGCCCGTTTGCATTGGCGTCCCGACGCAAAAAGCTGGTCGGCCAACGATATCCTTGCCCATGTGCGGGCGTGTACGGATGTGTGGGGCAAGAGCGTGCACAGAATTTTGACGGAAGAAAACGGAAGCCAGACCCACATCTCGCCCCGTACCTGGATGCGAAAAACGAACTATCTCGATTTGGATTATCACGTTTCGTTGCAGACATTTGTGCAGCAGCGACAAGATTTCCTGGAACTCTTGGAACCGTTGACGCCTACCGATTGGGCACGTTCGGCCAGTGTCAATGGACGGAAAGAGCCTATCACAGTTTTTGGCCGGGTGCAGGGCATGGCTCTGCACGAAAGCGAACATTGCACTCAACTCGAAATGCTTCTCACATGACACCATCTCCCCATTCCCCACCCTGGACAACGGCAACCAAAGCCATCGTTGCGGTCAGTTTTCTGGCCTTGGCTGTGCTGATTATCTGGCGCTTTCAAGATTTGGCTCAGCCACTGGTATTGGCCCTGCTCCTGGCCTACATCTTGCACCCGCTCATCAGCCTCATCAGCAAGCGGCTGGGCCTGCCCCGTGGCACAACCGTGTTGGCCGTCTATGGCACATTGGCCGTGGCGATTCTCGTCACCCTCTCGTTTGTGGGCGTCACCACCTTTCAGCAGGTCGTCACTGTCAGCAAAAATCTGCCGGGCTGGTTTGATCAGGCGGTAGAGCTGCTGCGCGCCCTGCCCGAACGGCTGCCGGAGAGCTTTGCCATCGGCCCGCTGGTGTTGGAAAGGGATGCGATTGTGCCCCAGTTACCCGGCTGGGATCAGTTGGCGGCCCAACTTTTTGGGCTGGTGCGGCCCATCTTCAGCCAGGGCGGGAGCATTGCGGCCAACTTTGTCAGCGCCACGGTCAGTGTGCTGGGGCTGATCTTTTTGGTTTTCGTCGTCTCGATCTATATCGCCAACGACATCCCACGCATTGGCAGAGGCATTAGCGACTTTGCCCACGACGCCGATTATCGGGAAGATGCGGACAGGCTGATGGGGGATGTGAGCCGGGTGTGGGGGGCGTATCTGCGTGGACAAGTGTTGCTGGGGCTGATCATCTTCTTTGTGGTTAGCATTGTGCTGGCAATTTTGGGCGTGGACAACGCGCTGGGGCTGGGTTTGCTGTCGGGTACTATGGAATTTCTGCCCGTGATCGGCCCATTGCTCGGCGCGGGCGCGGCAGTGGTGGTCGCGGTGACCCAAGAGACCACCAGTTTTGGTCTGGGGAGCGTTGAATTTGCGTTGGTTGTGTTGATTGCCATGGTGTTGATCCAGCAGGTGGAGAACAATCTGCTTGTGCCGCGCATTGTGGGCGATGCTCTGGACCTGCACCCCCTGTTGGTGATGGTGAGCGTGATCATGGGTGCATCGCTGGCTGGTCTGCTGGGTGCTGTGCTGGCCGCGCCGGTGGTGGCTTCGATCAAAATCCTGGGCAGCTACGCCTGGCGCAAGATGCTCGATCTTCCCCCTTTCCCCGCAGAGAGCGCGCCACCCGAAGCCACGTCCCAGCCATCCAGCCTATGGCAGCGGCTACGCAGCCTTTGGCCCGGTGCAGCTAGCCAGATGATTAACTCCACAACCACTCAATCACCGCCGACCCCCTACCCCCTGCAATTCACACCGATCTACAAAGATTATTTGTGGGGTGGGCGTTCGTTGGAAACGGTGCTGGGGCGGACGATTCCCGACGGGATGGTGGCCGAAAGCTGGGAGATCGCGGCCCATCCCAACGGCGAGACGCCCATTGCCCACGGTCCGCTGAAGGGACAAACCCTTGCTGCAGCAAAAAACCTGTGGGGAGAGAAATTGGTGGGCAGCCGCAATCAGCGAAGTGTTGAACAGGGCAAGTTTCCCCTGCTGATCAAACTGCTGGACGCCAACAAGTGGCTTTCGGTGCAAGTTCACCCAGACGACGCCTACGGTCTGGCGAACGAGAATGAGTACGGCAAGACCGAAATGTGGGTGGTGCTTCACGCCGAACCGGGGGCCGAAGTCATCTATGGGTTGAAAGCGGGTGTCACCCCAGATGGCTTTGCCCAGGCCGTGAAGGAAGAGCGGGCGGAGAGTGCCCTGCACCGGGTAGGCGTCGCCAAGGGCGATGTGATCGTCGTGCCCGCGGGTACTGTTCATGCCCTGGGGCCGGGGGTGGTTGTGGCCGAAATTCAGCAGAACAGCGACACGACCTATCGTATTGACGACTGGGGGCGCACGGGAACCGACGGCAAGCCCCGCCCGTTGCACATCGACAAAGCGCTGGATGTCATCGACTGGACACAGATCGAACCTGGCCTGGTTGCGCCTTCCATCGCGCCTGCCGGGCAAAAAGGCATCGGCGTAGAGACCCTGGCCGATTGCGCCTACTTCCACACCGAACGGATTCTGATGGGTGCTGGCCGCAGCTATCTGGGCGAATGCATTGGTGATACATTTGAGATTTGGGCTGTGCTTTCTGGTTCTGCCCAGTTGCATTGGGGCGACGAAAGCCTTGATTTGTCGGCTATTTCCTGGGTACTCCTGCCGGCTTCTTTGGGCAAATATCGGCTCACTGCGCTATCAAGTGCCCTGCTGTTGCGGGTCATTACCCCACAGACCTAGCCATCGATCTACTCCCGTACACACGGACTTTCCTATCCATCTGCATCTATTTAGTTCAATCCTTTATCATCCTTCAACTATCATACGGGCACAACAATGCAAAGAGTCCCGAACAAAACAGCAACCACCGATTACCCCATCCATCCCTTGCTGGCCGAACGATGGAGTCCACGGGCCTTATCCGAGCAGCCCATCCCCGCGGATGTAGTGGGCAGCCTCTTTGAAGCAGCCCGCTGGTCGCCATCGTCCAGCAACGAGCAGCCCTGGCGCTTTGTCATCATCCGGCGCGACGACGAAGATGTCCATAGGCGTATGGCAGAAACCCTTTCCGGCAACAACCGTGTGTGGGCACCCCGTGCATCGCTGCTGATCGTAGGCATTGCCTCCATGTTGCGCAGCCGCAACGGTACACCAAACGTCCACGCATGGTATGACCTTGGACAATCGGTCGCCAACTTGACCCTACAGGCCAGTGCCGCTGGGCTTGTTCTGCACCAGATGGGCGGTTTCGACAAGTCTCAGGCACGAGAAGTACTACAAATCCCTGAGAATTTTGAGCCAGCCGTGGTCATCGCTATCGGCTATCCCGGTGACATTGCCGATCTGCCCGAAGCCCTGCAAGAGCGGGAGATTGCCGTGCGCAGCCGCAATCCCTTGGCCGAAAGCGTCTTCGACGGCGCGTGGGGCCAAGCCGCAAACCTGTAACCCGCTAAATGACGGACAGCCAAATGCAGCTAACCCAAGCAACACTCATCACCGCCGCCGACATTCTCGCTGCCCAAGACCCAGACTTGGCGGCGATCATCGCCCGCTGGGGCTATCCACCCCTTTGGCCCAGAGAAACGGGTTTTCCCACACTACTCAAATTGATTCTGGAGCAGCAGGTCTCGCTGGCTTCTGCCCAGGCCACCTACGACAGGCTCCAGGCAAGGGCCGGGACCATCTCGCCAGAAAGTTTGCTGGCACTCGACGGCGAATCCCTGCGAGCGGTCGGGTTCAGCCGTCAAAAAGCTCGATACGGACGTCTGCTGGCCGAGGCCATCCGGAGCGGAAGCCTGGATATCGACAGCCTTCCGCAACTCAGCGACGAAAAAGTGCGTAGTGAACTGCAGAAGATCACAGGCATTGGCCCCTGGACGGCAGAGGTCTACCTGCTGATGGTGTTGCTGCGCCCGGATGTCTGGCCCTGGGGCGATGTGGCCCTGGCGACCGCAGCAATGGAGGTAAAAGACTTGCCCGCCCGCCCCACCCAGGCACAGCTCCATGCTCTGGCCGAGCCGTGGCGACCCTGGCGGGCAGTGGCGGCCCGTCTGCTCTGGCACCACTATTTGAACAGGTCGAGACCGTTGAACAGGTAGAGAACGACAAAGCTCAATCGAGACACAATCGAGATCCAATGGCTCCAACACTTTTGATCACAGGCGCGACTGGTTTTTTGGGACAACATTTGGTGGCTACTGCCCGCACCAAATGGCGGGTGGCAGGCACGTTTCACCGCACCCGGCGGGAGGACGCAGCGCGGCTCTTGGCCGGGATAGACAGCGGGCGCATCGATCTGACCGAACTGCGGGACGTGCGCGAAATGCTCCAGACCGTGCGCCCCAAGGCAGTG
>JAHEML010000354.1 GCA_024643705.1 Caldilineaceae bacterium
ACCAGCCAGGCCAGCCACGGCAAATAGACCAGGGATAATCCATCGGGATGGGGCGCGGATCACGCTCGCCGATGGAAACAGGGTCGCCAATCCACTGTAGGGGCCAGGGAAGGTCAACAGAAACGAAACGGCCATTACACCAACCAGGATGATCAGCAAGTGCGCCTGTTCGCGTTTCTTCCGGCTCGCTAGCCAGCCGATGACAGCACAGAGGGCCAGAGCCGGGGCACTCAGACCAAGAAACAAACTGTTTTCTTCGGTGAAGCCGGGTCGGGCGCGCCAAGCTGCGGTGAGCGGGCCAAATAGCCGATTGAAAGAGGCTGCTGCAATAAAATCGGTTGGCTCGGCAGCCAGGTCAAGGGCGGTTGATAAAGTTCTTGTTTCGCGTAGTGACGAGAAGAGTTGAAAGTAGGGCCAAGCCAGGGGCAGTGTCAGCAGGCCGACGGCCAGCAACGTTCCTATGGCCGGGAACAGCCGTCTTGGGGGGATACGGCCCAGCAGAACGATTCCTGCCAGGTACACGCCCAAAATCAGCCCGCTGAAGACAGCCAAATACCAAGAGGTGAGTAGCTGGAAGAACAGAAAGAGGGTCAGCGAGGCGACTCTGCCCTGATTGTCTTTGACTCGATTGTTGAGAAGTAGCCTTTCAAGACTCAACACGGCAAAGGGCAACCATTGAAAACTGAGCAGTTGCAGGTGGGCAATGGCGGCAAAGCGGTAGGTGGCAAAACCAAATGCCAGCCCGGCGATCAGGGCCGCGTCACGTCGCCGTGTCCACCGAAACACAAGCAAATACATTCCAAATGCGGCCAGTGGAAAGGAGACCAACAAACTCAGATTGTAGGCAACCAGCGGTTCGCCGGTGAATAGTTCGACGGGCAGAGTCAGTAGAGCAATGCTGAGAAGGTGTTCCGAGTAGGCCAGGGTGTTGGGTAGCGGATAAAAAATATTGGCGTTGAAGAGATTTGCTGGGTCGGTGAGCAAAGCATGGACATCCCAGGACAGGATGTACGTGTTGAGCAATGGATCGCCAATATCGCTGGGTACGGCGCTGTCCAGATGGGTAATCAGCGGGTAGGTCATCAGAATGGAAAGAAGGGTGAACAGCAGGAGAATCACCCCAGACTGGAGACCAGAATTACGCTGTTGGCTTTTCATTGGCTGCAACTGGCTCTCCTAGCGATCCCCGGCCAATTCATCCTGCATCCGTCGCAACTTCGCCACAAATGAATCTTCGCGTATCTCCACCATCCCATAGGTGATAGCTGTTCCCTTTGCCACATCCTGCTTCAAGACAGCCCCGCCCGACAGCCCCAAGGGCAGTAGTTTCTCGGCGCGGGCCACTGTGGCCTTTTCGCACAGACCGCTGACGGTGTAGCCACCGCCCCCGTCCAGCACCTCCCCAGCCTTCAAATCCTTCTTGGCCGCGGTGATACACTCCGCTGTGGGTGTGGGCGCACAGGAGCCGGTGGGCTGACCCAGCAACACCGCTGCCGCAATGGAGATCGGCGCTTCCACTGCCACCAGATGATAGGGGCGATGGAGCAGAAAGTTGTGACCATCGCCGCCCAGCTTGCCGATATAGCCGGTCAGGTCTTCGGCGGTGAAGGGGTGTTCCGTGCGGATGACGGCAAAGACGCCCATTTTTAGGGGGTCGGGCAACATGGTTTTGCCATCCACAGCGATGCTGTTGGCAAGCTCCACCACCCCATGCCGGGAGAGCAGGCCGCCTTCTTCCCGCAGGCTAAAGCGCTGGGGAATCTCGTCTAGGTTGACTGACGGCTAGTGCATGCCGCGCACATCTGGCACAAGCCCCGCCGCATTTGCCAGCGCGGTCATCTCCACCTGGGCTTTTGTGCCGTCCCGGAAAGAGTTGAACATTTTCAAGTTGATCGTGCGCCGTTCCAGCACTTCCTCGCTGAAGCCGAAACGCTGGGGTACGGTGTCCGGCGTACCGTCGGGATCGTCGGCGTAGAGGATTGTGCCCCGGCCCGCGGCCACAATCTCGAAGCCCAGACTGCGCGCCCAGTCGATCATGTGGATTGTGCAGGCGGGCTGGTCGCCGTCTACCATAGAGTAGACGACCCCGGCCGCGTCGGCCTGGCGGCGTAGAATGCCCCCCACTGTCACATCCGCCTCCACATTCACCATCACCACATGCTTGCGGTTGGAAAGGGCGTGCCACGCCATCCTCGCGCCCACATCAGGGATGCCTGTGGCCTCGACGATCACGTCCACCAATTCGGACGCGGCCAGGAGCAGGCCATCCTCCACTACCGTGGGCTTGCCAGCGCGGATGGCATCTTCCATCTCATCCAGGGTCTCGGCGGCGCGGATTTCGTCGGCGGGGACACGGCTGCTGGTGTAGGCGTGGCGGGCGTGGGCCAGGTTGATGTCGGCGATGACCGAGACTTCCATGCCCCGCATCTGGGAAATCTGCGCCACCAGCCCCGCGCCGAATTTGCCTGTGCCGATAATGCCCACGCGAATCGGTCGGTTCTGCGCAGCTCGCTGGGCGAGAAGGGGGTAGATGAACATTTGGGTGTCCTCCGGGAAGTGAGATTGGAGATTAAGAGATTTTTTGTCGGGGAATGAAACATGAAACGTGAGAAAGGTCGGTTCATCTCACGTTTCACGCATTACGTTTCTGATTCTGATAGTCGCTGTAATTTCCCGGATAATCGGTCAGACTGCCCTCGTCCAGTTCGACGATGCGGCTGACCACCCGATCCAGGAAGTAGCGGTCGTGGGAGATGACAAAGACCGTTCCTTCAAAGTCGGCCAGGGACTCTTCCAGCACCTCCGCGGCGGCGATGTCCAGATTGTTGGTCGGCTCGTCCAGCAGCAGGAAGTTGGCTCCGGTCAGGGTGAGCAGAGCCATTTGTAGTCGGCTTCGCTCACCGCCAGAGAGGGTGGAGACCTTGGAGCGGATCTGCTCGTAGGTAAAGAGAAATTTCGTTAGAAAGGCCACCGCGGTGGATTCGGAAAGAGGCGCGGCCCGGCGTACGCTGTCCAGCAGGCTCAGGCTGTAGTCCAGGGTTTCGTGCTCTTGGGCGTAGTGGCCCGTACGCACGCTGGGGCCGATGACAATATCGCCGCCGGTGGCTTCGTCTTGGCCCAGCAGCAGGCGAAAGAGGACAGACTTGCCCGCGCCGTTCGGCCCCACCAGCCCTACTCGTTCGCCGTGCCAGATGAGCAGCTCCAGCCCGGCCAGGACGATTTTGTCGTCCATCCCATCCGAAGCTGGGAACACCTTGTCCAAGTCCCGGATTTCCAACACCTTGTTACTGCCCCGCCAGCCTTCCAGTTCCAAGCCCATGCGCCGCCGTTCCAGCACCGGCTTGTCGATGCGGTCAATGCGCTCGATGCGCTTCTGGATGGCTTTGCCCCGGATGATCAGCTTGGGGTTGTCGTAGGTGCGCCCCCAGATGAGCAGCCGTTTGGCGGCCTCTTCTAAGCGGCTGATCTCTCGCTGCTGAATTTGGAACATCTGCTGCTGGCGCAACAATCGGGTCTGCTTTTCGAAGGCAAATTCGGAGTAGTTGCCAGGATAGACGGCGATGCGCCCGTCCTCCAAATCAGCGATTTCGTCGGCTACCACATCCAGCAGGTAGCGGTCGTGAGAGACGATGACCACGCCCCCTTTGTAGCCCCGGATCAACTCTTCTAGAAAGGTCTTGCCCGCCAGGTCCAGGTGATTGTCCGGCTAGTCCAGCAGAAGCAAATCGGGTTCCACAATCAGCAGCTTTGCCAGGCCGAGCAACTTCTTCTGGCCGCCGCTGAGTACGTCGGTAGAAAGGGAGAGGCTGGCCTCGTCGCCAAAGCCCATGCGGGCCAGGACAGAACGCACTTTGCCTTCGTAGGCAGGGCCGCCCAACTCTGTAAATTGGGCCAGCAGCTTCTCTTGCTCGGTCAAAACAGCCGCCAACGTGGCCTCGTCGCCGTAGACTTCGGGATCGGACAACCGCTGCTCGCAGGCGTCCAGCTTTGTCTCCACGGCGGCCAGCCGCGGCGAAGCGGTCATGGCTTCTTCCCACAGAGTGCGGCCCGCGGCAAAGTCTGGCTCCTGGCGCAGATAGCCGACGGTCAGCCCACTCTTGCGGTTGAGATAGCCGGAATCGCTGGTGAGTTGCCCGGCCATCAGGCGCAGCAAGGTGCTTTTGCCCGCGCCATTTGGCCCCACCAGCCCCACGCAGCGGTCGTCGTGGACTTCCCAGGAGAGGCTGGTGAAGATGGGAACGGCGATATAGGTGACCGAGACGTTGTCCAGGTGGAGGGCGATCATGGGTATTGGGTATTTCGTGTTGCGTAGGTGGGGTGGATGGTGTCAGGTGTCGAGTATCAGGTGCCAATCGACACCTGATACCCGACACCTGACACGAAAACTATGCCCGATTCAGTTTCCGATACGTCAGCCGGTGCGGTCGATCCGCGGCCGGCCCCAGCCGTTTGCGCCGGTCTTCTTCATATTCGCTGTAATTGCCAGGGAACCAGCGCACTTCGCTCTCGCCTTCAAAGGCGATGATGTGGGTGGCAATGCGATCCAAAAACCAGCGATCATGGGAGATCACCAGGGCTGTGCCCGCGAAGGTTTCCAGGGCGTCTTCCAGGGCGCGCAGGGTGTTCACGTCCAGATCGTTGCTCGGCTCATCCAGCAGGATCACATTGGCACCACTTTTGAGCAGCTTTGCCAGGTGGACCCGGTTGCGCTCGCCGCCGGAAAGAGCGCCCACTTTCTTCTGCTGGTCTGTGCCGCCAAAGGTGAAGCGGGAGACATACGCCCGGCTGTTGACCAGCCGATCGCCCAGTTTCATCTGCTCATTGCCCTCGGAAATCTCCTGCCAGACGGTCTTGTTGGGGTCGAGATCGTCCCGGCTCTGGTCCACATGGGCCAGTTGCACTGTGCTGCCGACGGTCATTGTGCCTTTGTCAGGCTGCTCCTGGCCGGTGATCATCCGAAATAGTGTCGTCTTGCCCGCGCCGTTGGGACCGATAATGCCGATAATCGCGCCGGCCGGCACGTCGAAAGTGACGTTTTCATAGAGCA
>JAHEML010000355.1:0-1495 GCA_024643705.1 Caldilineaceae bacterium
CACTGGAAGTCCATATCAGCCACCCACAGAGCGATGGTTTCATCGTCGAAGCGCTCTGTCAGGCCAAACTTTTTGAGCAGATCACCTGCCTCCCATTTGATCGAGTGGGTACCTGCCCGGGGAATCACCTCGTCAAAATTGTAGATCATCATTTCTCCTTCAGAGGTGCTGAATATCAATAATCATGGTGACGCGCCCGAACGGCTGTCAACCAGTTGTCAACCTCTCTACCGTCCCCAATTAAGAATCTGCTCGTTCTGGAAACGATACTCCATCTTCACGCCTACATCCACCCGCTGCTGGTTGGCTCCGTCACCGTCCATCACATAAACGGCCCAATCGCCGTCTCGGTTGCTCAAAAATGCGATCCACTGGCCGTCGGGCGACCAAGCCGGCGCGACGTTATGGGGCAGCGTTTCCAACAGTGCGGATTTGGGCCGGGTTAGGGCTACAAGCCCGTTGCCGTCCGGATTGATCGCATAGATTTCTTGATGGTTGGCCGTGGCATCCATCAACACAACACGCCCGCCATCGGGCCGCCAGTCCGGGTCTCGGTGCAGATACTCTCTGGTTAAATCCCGATTGATCGGCTTGCCATCCTTATCGACATTGGGTCCGTCTTGGGTGATCTGCAAGCCACTCTTGCTCTGATAAACGATGCCTGTCGTACCCCAACTGGGTGATATGGCTGTGTCTAGGGTGGGAATGTCCTGGAAATTTTCGCCGTTGAGATCAACGCGACTGAGTGTACGTTTGACCTTCCACACCAACTCATAGTCGGCGAATTGAGGAACATCGGGCAGGCAGATTCCAAAGCCCACATTGCGGCAACTTTCGCCGCCTGTCACCCGGCTGAAAACGACAAACTGTCCATCGGGTGACCAGGCCGGAGAGCGTATCTCCTCGCCCCCACTGTAAAGCTGCCGCTCGTGGCTGCCATCCACATCGATCACCAGCAACCCCTCGCCCCCCCGCAAAAAGGCCACCCTGCTGCCATCCGGGCTGATGGCTGGATCAAAGCCGCTCGTCAGCCTGCGTAACGAGCCACTCGCCATATCAAACAGAATAATCGAACCGTCGGCAGCCGCCAGGGCCAACTTGCCGGTCAGTCCTGTCTGGGTCGATCTCTGGGTTGATGCCTGGCCCATGCCGAACGGACGAGAAATCGATGCCTGTGGGGATTGGGCCGGTTGTGATTGGGCCGGTTGAGCCGATGGGGCTGGCGCGGCCAGAGCCAGAGGGAGCGCATCACTGATGGCAGTGGAGACAGGGAGAGCGTCCATGCTGCCATCTGTTGCAATAAATCGTGCCGACACCCAGCCAGTCGTCCCTCCATCCACCACCACCTGCACCCAACTGCCATCCGCGTTGCGGGCCAACAGGGAAAGGGGCGCGCCGTCCTGGGCTTTTGCTACAATGGCGTAAGTGGTGGCTGGGCCAGAACGCACATTCAACCGGGCAGTGCCTGTGGATACGGTTGCGGCCAGGGCCAGAT
>JAHEML010000355.1:1513-5042 GCA_024643705.1 Caldilineaceae bacterium
GCTTCCGCCACTCATCGCCATCGAACTATTCGCCATCGAATTGTCTGGCTGCATGGCTGGGGCTGCATCTACCGTGGGTAAGGCCAACACAGGCACATTCTCCACGCCAAAGACCACCACCTGTCCGCGTGCCACCCAGCCGACAACCCCATCGGCGCTGGTTGCCAGCAGCCAGCCATTGTCCGCACTGCGGCCTGCAATGGTCAGGGGCGCGCCCGCGTCTACGCTTTCCAGCACCTGGCTTTGGGGCGCCGACAGCAAATCCGCACCGCCACCCCGGGCAATTGCTACAATAGTCGTGCCACCGTTGGGCACAACGAGCGGGGTGGGCGAAGGCACTGGGGTTGGACTTGGGGATGGAGACGGTAATGGGGTTGGAGACGGTAATTGTGTGGGCGTCGGTGGTTGGGTTGGGGTGGGCGAAGGTGTGGGAAGAAGTGCCGCACCCTCTTCAGCCGGCGCGCTCGTTGGCTGCATGACTGGTGATGCCATCCCGTCCACCACCGGCAGGGTAAGCAGATCGTAGATGATCACATCGTCTGTGCGCAGCCAACCCATCTGTCCATCGCCCGTGGTGCCGGTAATCCAAGAAGCGTCTTCGGTACGGCCTGTGGCATCCAGTCTGTCGCCGGGGTCGAGTGTCTCCATAGCTTTTCCACCGGGCTGATCGTAGAGCGTCGCGCCGCGTCCCCGAACCAGGGCCAGCACAGATGTCGTCTGTGCCTGGGCGGAAAAAGTGGGCAACAAACCCAATAGTAACACCAAGCCGAGCAGAAGGCCGGTGGCTGATTTCCAGTGAGCAGCGATCTTCACAGGTAGTTCCTTCCGATGTCTCCAAGAATTGACAAGCGCGGCTTTTTTTCTGTACAATAGCCGCCGACCGGACGTTCGTCCGAGAGCCTATTATCGCCAATAATGGGCGATTGTGTCAAAAATTCTGCGGGATGAATTGCAATGACCGAACCAACAACGCTGGATTCCAAAGATACCATTTTGGACGCGGCCCAAGAGTTGATCGCCCAATACGGGTTTGCGGGCTTTTCTATCCGCGACCTCTCCCGAGAGAGCGGGCTGGCAAAAGGGACGATCTATCATCACTTTCAGGATAAGCGGGAAATTTATCACAATGTGATGGAGCGCGACCTGGCCCGGATTTCGACCCGGATTCAAGCCGCAGTCGCCGGAGTTGACGATCCTGTCATCTGGCTCCACTGTTTTGTGCGCACCTTTTTACAAGAAGCCGAAGAACGGCGCAGCCACATCCGCTCCCTGGTGCGGGAGATGGGTGCCATGGAAGATGGCATGCTCCAGATTGCCAAGCGGGTGCGCGAGCAGGTGGGTGGCCGCGTCGCCAGTGTCATCGAGGCCGGGATTGCCCAGGGCCGTTTTCGCGATATCCCCCCACAAATTGCGGTGATGAGCCTAATCGGTGCGCTGAATACATACATTGCCTGGCAATTGGTGGTAGAAGATAGCATAGTCGATCCAGGCGTGGCTGATATGATTATGGACTTTTTTTTGCATGGTCTGACCAAAGAGGAGAATTTGTAATGAGTGAAACCCCCGTGTCTTCCTGGCGTTCCGGGCCACGCCGATTTAGTTGGATCGTTGTGCTGCTGGTCGTTCTGACTGCACTACTTGCACAGGGTTGTTCCATGCAACTTCCGTGGCAAGCAGAGCCAACGCCCACACCGGTTCTGCCCTCTTATCAGCCCAACGGCGAGAACCAGCCAGCACAAACGGCCAGCGAAACCACGCCAGCCGAGCGTGCCGCACCCCAGCCTGTCGACGCAGCAGCGGCTGCACCAGCAGTTGCCCCCAACAGCACATCCAGCTACAACGGCGAGATCGTACCTGTGCAGCAAGTGGCTGTGGTGGGCGAAGTAGCCGGGCGGGTGCTGGAGCTGACGGTGGACATAGGCGACGTAGTTACCGCGGGCCAACTTCTGTTGCGGGTGGACAGTTCGATCCTGGAAGCCCAGCGAGAGCAGGCTCTGGCGGGCTTGATCGCCGCCCAATCCCAGGTGGACCTGCTCTTGTCCGACCCGGAAGCCGCAGATTTAGCCGCGGCCCAGGCAGCAGTTAACGCCGCGGGTGCTGGCTATCAACGGGCTGTCGATGGGGCCACCGACGAGGACCTGACCATGGCTCTGGCCCAAGTGCGTCAGGCCGAGGCGGCAGTCAATGTGTCCCAGGCGGCCTATAACCAGGTAAAGGGCAACCCAAATATCGGGATGCTGCCCCAGAGCATGCAGTTGCAGCAGGCGACGATTGGGTTGGAAGCAGCTCGCGCTCAATATGAAAAAGTGGCAAAGGGTGCAACCAACGATGTGATCGCGGGGGCTTATGCCCAGGTGACAAATGCCCGCGCCCAGCTCGAACGGCTTGAACGGGGACCGAAGGCAGCCCAGGTGCGTGCAGCCGAAGCCCAGGTGAAACAGGCCGAAACCGGCCTCTATTTGACTCAATTGCAGCTGGACAAAGCCGCGGTCAAAGCACCCATGGATGGTGTTGTAGCCCAGGTGCAGACCAGCGTCGGATCGATGGCTGGCCCTGGTGCGCCTCTGATCGTCCTCCTCTCCCACGATGTCAAAATTCTGATCCCGGTGGAGGAGAATCAGATTTCCTCTCTGGCCCTGGGCAACCCCGCCACCATCCAAGTGGATGCATGGCCGGATCGAAGCTTTGCTGGAACGATCACCAATATCGCCCCCAATCTGGACCCAGCCACCCGCACCGTGCAGGTGACTGTGCGCCCAGTGGACGCCACGCCCGAACTGGAACCCGGCATGTCGGTTTCTGTCACGTTGGGAGAATAAGCAATGAAACTTTGGGACCTTTCCATTCGCCAGCCTGTCTTCATGACGATGATTCTGGCGTCGATGATTGTGCTGGGAACCGTATCCTACACCCGTCTGCCAGTTGACCTGCTGCCCGACATCAAAATTCCTGTCATCGCTATCAGCACCGTCTATCCCGGTGCTGGCCCAGACGAAGTGGCAACCCAGGTTTCAAAGCCCCTGGAGGATGCAGTCAGCGGCTTGCCCGGCGTGGATATGGTGACATCTACCTCATCAGAAAATGTGAGCCTGGTGATCGTCAGCTTCACCCTGGATACGGACGTGAGCGACGCCAGCCGTTCGGTGTTGGAACGAATCAACCTGATCCAAAATCAGTTGCCCACCGACGCACGCAGCCCTCTGGTTCTGCGCTTCGACCCGGCAGACCAACCCATGCTGGTGATCGGCGTGGCCGACAATACAGGAAGCATGTCTCCGGCTGTTCTACGCCAACAGGTGGAGGATCTGATCCAAGCCCCATTGGAACGCATCGAAGGCGTGGCCTCGGCAGAGGTACAGGGCGGCGATGTGCGCGAGATTCATGTTTTGCTCGATTTGAAGGAGCTTGAATCCCGACGGATTGCCCCCCAACAGGTGAGTGGGGCACTGCGCGGCGAGAATCTCAACATCCCTGGCGGCAGCGTGACCGACCAGGGCAAAGAGTTGCTGATCCGTACACCGGGCAACTT
>JAHEML010000356.1:0-379 GCA_024643705.1 Caldilineaceae bacterium
TGTCGCGCCCAGTCTCCGATACATCGCCCATCTCGGCAACGGTCACTATCTCGGCCACAAACCCCGAATCCACGGCCCCAACATCTACAGCCCCAGTGTCCGCGACAGTGTCCACGACAGTGGTGAGCGTTGAGCCAGTAGAGCCGAGTTTGCCTGTGGTAGATACATCTGAAGGGCCAGTGGCGGTAACGAATCCAGCTCGTATGAACGTTCGCCGGGGGCCAGGAACCGATTACGCCATTGCAACGGGCGTTGACGCAGGGACACAGGCGCGAATCGTAGGCATTGGCCCAAATGGCGATTGGTATCAGGTGACAGTACCCGGCTTGGAGGACAAGCTTTGGCTCTTTGCTGGGCTGACCACGCTGTACGGTTCACT
>JAHEML010000356.1:389-5009 GCA_024643705.1 Caldilineaceae bacterium
AGCTTAGCGAAGAAGAGATACCACCCAGACCTACCCCACCCCCCGCGGCAGCGGCTTCAGCGCCCGCAGCGTCCGCTCAGCCCGCTGCTGCGCCAGTTGTGCGGGGTGCCCCATTGGCAGGCATTGGGTTTGGCTACGGGGTGCAAGCCCATGTGATCCACACCGGCCAGGAAGGGTTGGCCATGGACAAGACCAAGGAGATGGGTTTTACGTGGATGAAGCAACAGATCGAATGGCGCATCTTCGAATCCAACCCAGGTCAATATGGTTTTGGCGACATTGGGCCGATTATCGGTGCGGCAAACTTGCGGGGCGTTAATCTTCTTTTCAGCGTGGTCAACGCGCCGGACTGGGCGCGGGAACCAGGATTTGACGCCAGTGTAGGCGGGCCACCGGCTGATCCGCAAACTCTTGCCAATTTTGTGGGGGCGCTGGCACGGGAGTATTGTGGCTCTTCGCTGAGAGCCATCGAAATTTGGAACGAGCAGAATCTTCACTACGAATGGGGTAACAAGCCGCTCAACCCTGCCGAATACATGGCCCTATTGCGCCCCTCCTATGCAGCAATCAAGGCTGCCTGTCCGTCAATCTACGTGATCAGCGGCGCGCCCACACCGGCAGGCGACAACGGCAGCTTTGCCATGGACGATTTCCGCTACCTGGAAGAGATGTTCAAGAATGGGCTGGCTGGCTATGTGGACGGCATTGGCGCTCATCCTAGCGGCTACAACGTGCCAGCCAGTGTCACGTGGCAGAATGCCTGTGCAGCTATCCAGCAAAGTGGCAACAGCTTTAACGGCGCGTGCGACAACCCCCATCACTCGTGGAGCTTCCGTAGCACAATGGAAGGCTATCGCAACATCGCGGTGGTTTACGGTGCGGCCAATATCCCCATCTGGCCTACAGAATTTGGCTGGGCTGCCGGTGGAGCCTTCAACCCAGCCTATGCCTACGCCAACGACAACAGCTACGACGAGCAGGCTGTCTGGACGGTCGAAGCTTACCAAATGATGCGGGCCTGGGGATGGGTTGGGCCGGCCTTTCTATGGAATTTGAACTTCCGGGTCGTGGCGAACGGCACCGAGAAGGCCCAATGGGGGATTGTACGCAACGATTGGGCCCCCTTGCCCGTCTTCGATGCCTTGCGGGCCATGGGGAAGTAGGGAACGGATTTCTCCTTTTCCCCGTTCCACCGTACAATAGGGATACCTCTTTCGGTTATCTCATAGACATACAAAACAGATGCTCGCTTGCCAAAGGAACCGCTGATGACTCGACGGAAATATGACTTGACACGTCTGCTTGTTGCCATTCTTGCACTGCTTGTGCTTACTGCCTGCGGCAGCGATGACGAAGAAGCCACGCCCACACCGACAAAAACACCTGTGCCAGCCCAGGTGGAATCGGCGCCCGCGCCCACAGACACACCAGTGCCTGTGGCTGCTGCGCAACAGCCAACAACAGCACCGGTTGCCCAGCCTGTCTTCGGTGTGATCAATGCCACCGAGCTGAACGTGCGTTCTGGGCCAGGCACAAGTTTCGATATTTTACGCTCTGCCCCAGAAGGTCAGCGTTTCGAGCTGATTGCTCTATCGGAAGATGGCACATGGGCGCAGCTTGCAGAGAATGGCGCACCTGTCGGCTGGACGGCGGTGGAATTTCTGACGGTGGAAGGAGATTTGGCAACAGTAGGAGGCAGCGCATCTGCTGCCAGTCAACCCGTTGCCAACAATCAACCTGCTGCTCCATCTGCCAACGGCAGCTACCTCGATGCGTCAATGTCCAGCCCAGACTTTGGTGGACAGGCATTTCTGTGGTGGCGGGAAGAGGTGGCACACCGAGACTTGGAACTGATGAAAGATTCCGGTTTCAACTGGGTTAAGCAGGCATTTGCCTGGGAAACCATCGAAGGAGCGGGCAAAGGAGTCTACGACTGGTCGATTTCTGACCGAGTGGTGGCGCAGGCCAACGAAAGTGGGCTAAAATTGTTGGCACGGCTCTCCAGCGACCCGGACAAGGCGAATTTCTGGCCGGGACAGCCACCCGGCAATGCGGGCCACTTTGCCGATTATGTTTTCGCCCTTGCCAGCCGTTACAACTGTGGGCCTACATCTGTGGGGTGCATTCAGGCCTTTCAAATCTGGAATGAGCCAAATCTGGCACGAGAGTGGGGCGGCAATCGACCCAACCCTGCGGAATATGTGCAATTCTTGGGCCAGGCCTATGCAGCCATCAAACGGGCCAATCCCAATGCAGTTGTGATCAGCGCAGGCATGGCTCCCACAGGCGACGACAGCGCGATCGCGATGCCCGACGACAAATTCTACGAGCAGATGTACCAGGCAATGGGTGGCAGCAGCAATGGTTACTTCGACGCCCTAGGGGTACACGGGGCAGGCTTTGCAGCCCCGCCGGAGCTGGACCCAGCCACGGCAGCCGCCGACCAAAAGTATGGGGGCTATCGCTTCTTTGCCTTTCGCCATGTGGAAGACATACGCAATATTATGGTGCGCTATGGGGACACCAACAAAAAGATCGTCATTTTGGAATTTGGCTGGACCTACGATTCTGTGAATGGGGCTTATAAGTGGCACGGCGCGGACGCGGGCATTGACATGTTTGTCCAGGCCGACTATTTGAAACGGGCCTACCAATATGCGGCGGCCAATTGGCAACCCTGGATCGGCGTAATGAGTCTGCTTACCATGCCAAACTTGGATTGGTTGAACGATGGAAATCCCGCCGACGAGGAACAGTATTGGTGGGCGATCATGGAGCCAAGTGCTGTCAACGAGTTGAAATGGCGACCGGCGATTATTGAATTGTGCATTTACTTCAACGGTGTTTCTGGGCAGAAGTGTAAATACGACCCGAATTAGTCGCAAAACAAAAAGCCCCGTCAGCCATCGATGGCTGACGGGGCTTTTTGTTTTGCTGCTTTACACCCGCATTGTTACCCGCTGGTAAGAGCGAGAAAGAGCTGAATGGCCTGTTCGAGTAGAGAGGCGATGGTTTCCATCCAGTCAGTTTGTTCGATCAGACCCGACACATCAAAAAGGCTTAGATCGAAGCTCCAGTTGGTGACAGCATAGCGCCACCCATAGAGTCCGGCCAGAATGACGAGGACGAAGAAGATACGCTGAAGATAACGATTGTAGCGAAAAAAAAGTGGCATAGAAATATCCAGCAGTGCAAAAAATTCAATGAGATTCTATTGTCCCAGGATATGACGGATTTGCAAAATTGGGCGTAGAAACATATACTATTTTGACAAATGGGTGAGTAGCTCAGCTGGTTAGAGTGCACGGTTCACATCCGTGAGGTCGTGGGTTCGAGTCCCTCCTCGCCCACCAGTGAATAGTTGTTTTTCGAACCAGAGATCCCACGGTTAGGGAGTTGGACTAACCGTGGGATCTCTGGCTTTTCGATTTGGCTAGTATGCCAATATATCGTTGTACGGTCTCACGCACCGGTGAAGGCAAAAAACAGATTGTTCGATTGATCCCCAGATACAAGTGTTGCGAAAGCCTGTAAACAGACCAAACCACGGTTGTGTCTTCAAACCCTATTGTATAATAGAATTGCCTTGCCGTCTGCCACCTGCCATCTGCTCCCCATGCCAACCGCAACCCTCGCTATCTTCATCGCTTTTGCTTGTCTGCTCATGGCTCTAGCCTGGGCCAGCCGCACCATTGGCCTTCTCATCCAGGAAATTGTCTATCGACTCACCGGCTCCGGCGACATGGCAATGGTCATCCTCTTTTTGGTCTACCTGCCGGGTATCTTCCTTCACGAGGGCGCGCACTGGCTGATGGCAAAAATCCTAGGGTTGAAGACGGGCAAGTTTCGGGTCTGGCCCCAGAAAAAAGGAAAATATATCGGCATGGGCAGTGTGACTGTTGCCCGGGGCGGAACGGTGGCAGACAGCCTGGTGGGTATGGCTCCCCTGCTGGCGGGGAGCGCGTTGGTGGCGTTGATCGCTGGTCAGATCTTTGGTGCAGCGCAACTGGCGGGGGTATGGGCAAATGGGAATGCACTGGATGTAGTCGTGTCGATCTTCAACGCTCTCAGCGGCCAGCAGGATGGTCTTGTCTGGGCTTGGGCCATCTTCGCCATTGCCAACGCCATGATGCCCAGTGCCAGCGACAGGGAACCCCTCAAAATGCTCCTGCTCTATCTGCTTCTGGTAGGGATCGTCTACATCCTGTTGGATAGCTCCGGCCAACTGTTCCTGCAAGCGGCTCACTGGTTGTCCGGGCCGACACGCTTACTCGTAAGTGCGCTCGTCTTCACCCTTGTCATCGATGGATTGATCCTCATCGCCCTCTATCTTCTACAAGCCATCGTTGCCACTTTCCAACCACGATAGACCAAAACCAATAGACCAAGAACCAGTAGAGCAATAACCGACAAAATAAGAGGCGGGTGGGGAAAATTTCCCCACCCGCCTCTTATTTATCAGCACTGTCTCTTTTTGCCTATTTGCAGGCGTCTTTGCCATCCTACCCCATCGCAGGCAACATTTGCAGACTGCGCTGGATAGCCTCTTCCGGATAATCGAAGTCAGGCAAGGCATTGTTCATGTATGCTTCGTATGCAGCCAAATCAAAATGGCCGTGG
>JAHEML010000357.1 GCA_024643705.1 Caldilineaceae bacterium
CGAAACCAGCCTGATCAGCTCCTATCTGGCCGGTGTGGATCGGGCCATCATTTCCGAAGTACCCTTCGACCCAGAGAGGCTGGGCGAACTGGTGCTGCAGGACAAGCGCAACAACCCCAGCAACTACGCCATGGTTACCATCAGCGAGGGTGCGCACATGGCTGGGGGCGCGGTGGTCGAATACGGCGAGACTGACGCCTATGGTCATCGTAAATTGGGCGGCATTGGGGAGATCACCGGTGAGGCATTGCAGAAGATTACCGGCGAAAATATCATCAACCAACGGCTGGGCTACCTCATGCGTTCCGGCGCGCCCGATGCCATGGATCTGATGGTGGCAACAAATTATGCACATCTGGCAATGGATCTGATCACCGATGGGCAGAGTGGCCGCATGGTTGCCATCCGGGAAGGAATTTACACCCATATTCCCATGAACCTGGTTACCAGTGGCCTGAAGCGGGTGGATGTGGAGCAACTCTACGATGCAGAGAAGTATCTGCCAAAAGTGCGCAATGTCATCGGGAAACCGCTCTTCCTATATTAAAGGGGACGGTAACTACCAACCCTTGGCCACGAATTCAACGAATGTTCACGAATGATTGAGCCAAATTCGTGGTATTCGTGCAATTCGTGGCGAAAATCCGGTCAGTGGCTTGATAGGTACAAGGGACGTTTGAAATGCTTCCGCCAGACCTTGAATTTCTTCCAAGAAGTCGAACATCTCAGTAGTAGTTCAGGGTCTAAGAATTGAAATACATGTGATTCCGCAGAGGCGGAAACCAAAGCCGAGAAACAGAATTTCTCCAACGGAAAGGAACGAACCAATGATTCACGAATCGGTCTATGAAATTCGCCAGGGAGTGGTGAACTCGCTGAAAGTAGAGAATGGCCGGGTAGAGGTGGTTGACGAAAGCCGCCTGCGCAGCACCGACATCGACACTCTGGTGCGGGACGCTGTCTTTGGCACGCCCGCTGTGCGCGATTTTGCCCGCTGGCTGATCTGGGAGGCAGGCCAGGCATTGGGCGCACAGCCGGCCAGCATCCACGAATTTTACATCGCTCGAGGCCGGGGCGAATGGTCTGATCGCACCGTACCTGCCATGAATATCCGCTTTTCTACCTACGATACGGGTCGAGCCGCCCTGCGCGCCGCCCTGGCAACCGACACCCGGGCCTTCATCTTCGAGATTGCCCGCAGCGAGATGGGCTACACAGATCAAGAGCCTGCCGAATTTGTCACCAGCCTGATCGCGGCGGCCATTAAAGAGGGCTATCGCGGCCCGCTCTTTATTCAGGGCGACCACTTCCAGGTCAAGGCGTCTACCTACAAGAAAAATCCGGAAGGTGCCATCCAGGAAGTCAAAGACCTGATTGCCCAGGCCGTTCCTGCTGGATTCTGGAACATCGACATCGACACCAGCACCCTGGTGACTTTGGAGCCGGAATCTCTGGTGGATCAGCAATATCATAACTTTGTGCGCTCGGCAGAGATCACCAAATTTGTGCGCGATCTGGAGCCGGAAGGTGTCACTGTCAGTTTGGGTGGCGAGATCGGTGAGGTGGGCGAAAAGAATTCGACTACCGACGAATTGGACGCATACATGGCGAACTATCGCGAGGTGTTGGCTGGGCTGGGCGATTATGCGGGGCTGAGCAAGGTGAGTGTGCAGACGGGAACCAGCCACGGCGGCATTGTACTGCCCGATGGTTCGATTGCCGAGGTCGCTGTTGATTTCGACACCCTGCGTGATCTGGGCGAAGAAGCCCGTGTCCACGGCGCAGGTGGCGCTGTGCAGCACGGGGCCAGCACCTTGCCCCGGGACTATTTCAACAAGTTCCCCGAAATGCAGACCCTGGAAATTCATCTGGCGACGGGCTTCCAGAACATCTTTATGGACGACCCGGCCTTCCCCGGTGGACTCAAGGCGCGCATCTACAAGCACCTGGATGTCTACCACGCCGACGAGCGCAAGAGCGGCCAGACCGACGCCCAGTTCTACTACAGCACCCGCAAAAAGGCCCACGGCCCCTTCAAACCCGAATTGTGGAGCTTTGCCCCCGACAATTACCAAGCGCTCTATCAAGCCCTGGAAGACGAGTTCCGCTTTTTCTACGAGAAACTGAATGTGACCAATACCAAAGAGTTGATCGAGCGGCTGGTTCCCCCGGTGGAATACCACCAGCCCATGCCCGCTGGCGCACGGATGGTTGGCGATGATATGGGCCTGGCCGACTAAGATCAGCTTGAAAATAGAACGCAGATGACGCGGATCGGGCGGATTACCGCGGATAAGATCAACATAACTCTGCGTTCATCAACGTCTCATTTTCATGGCTCATTGCGCCTGATCGGGCATGAACACTGATTTGAACCGGCTGTGATCTAGCCCGACTGTCGAATGGCAGTCGGGCTATTTGATCCCAGGTAAAAAGATTCAGACCATTTGCACAAAGTCCCATTCGCCGCTATGCTGACACACGCCCTTCTGGGGCTGGGGTTGAGCAAACGCCGAGGACTGTGTGGTGGTGCAGGATGATTACACTGGAGATAAAGCTTTCGGTGGTTCTGCAAATTCAACCTGCTATGGCGGGTCAACTCAACCAGTGTTTGGCTGAAAGTACTTTTGAGGGATTATGACGCAACCGGCTGGCTGGATATGTGAATGCACCAACCAGGGGTGTCTCTTCCGTTTTCCTGCGGCGTGGGAAGACGACCGACGCCTGATCTGCCCCGTCTGTTCCGCGCTGACTGCGTGCCGTTTGCTGGCTCCCAAAGAAGGGGAAGAAGGCGATATCCGCCGGGAGCCAGGCGCTGGGCCTGTGGTGGCACTGTTGCTGGACAACATCCGCAGCACCTACAATGTCGGCTCTTTGCTCCGTTCTGCCGAGGGCGCGGGGATAGCCCACGTGCATCTCTGCGGCATTTGCCCCCGGCCCGATCACCCCAAGGTTGCCAAAACGGGGCTGGGTGCAGAGGAGATTGTGCCGTGGAGCTACCATCCCAATGCGCGAATTGCCGCCGAGAGGCTGATTGGCAAAGGCTGGCGGCTCTGGTCTCTGGAGACAGGCGAACGGGCCGAGCCGATCTTCCGCATAACCAGCCAGGAGACCCAAAGGGTGATTTTGGCCGTGGGTAATGAAGTAACCGGGGTTGATCCTGCCCTGCTGGAGATGAGCGAACGCATTGTCTGCCTGCCTATGGATGGCGCCAAACGTTCGTTAAATGTAGCCAGCGCGGGCGCGGTGGCGATCTATTGGCTGCGCCACAGCCAGGAATTGTAGACAACACATCACACGGAAATACATATGCCCACAATTCTTTTTCTCTGTACAGGCAATTACTATCGCAGCCGTTTTGCCGAGCTGCTCTTCAACCACCTGGTCGCCGAGGCTGGGCTGGGTTGGCAGGCCGATTCTGCCGGGCTGCAGGTGAAAGATGGGGTGAACCCTGGCCCCATTGCCCAGCCAACCCTGGCCGCCCTGGGTTCGGCTGGGATCGCACCACCCCCAGGAGCGATTGAGCGTTATCCTGTCCAGGTGAGCCAGGCCCAGTTGTCCGACGCTGTCCAGGTCGTCGCGCTGAAGGAAGCCGAACACCGACCTCTGCTGGCATCCGGCTACCCCGGCTGGGAGGATCGGGTGACCTACTGGCATATTCATGATCTGGATCAGGCTACTCCGGCCCAGGCACTGGGTGAGATCGATCTTCTTGTGCGCGACCTGGTCAAGACTTTGGGCGTGGCGGCGGATAAATGATCAGTGGTTGGTAATCGTTGGCTGGTCTTTTACCGTAGACAGCGGAGTTCGCCTTCGGTTGTCGGCTGGTCCATGGCTCTGGCGTCCACGGGCGCCGCAGCATTGGTCACGCCTTTGGCACGTGCAGCCGTCACCGGCGGGCTAGATCCTGTCGCGATGCTGCTGGCTCGCTTGTCGATCGCTGTGGTGTTGATGGCTGTGACCCTGGGGTTGACCCAGCCTGGCCTCCTGCGCTTGGATGGTGAACTGGCTAAACGGGTGCTGCTGGTGGGTAGCATTGCCGGGGTAGAAATCTGCTGCTTCTTTCTTTCGCTGGCCTGGATCGATTCATCCATGTCGGCGATGTTGAAATCCGTGCAGCCTTTGGTAGTGTTGATGCTACTGGCATTGGGTGGAGAAAGGCTGCTCCCTCGCCATTTGGCGCGGTTGGCCGTGGCTGTCGTGGGTATTTATCTGTTGGTGGGGCCGAGCGGGCAGCTATCTGCTTTGGGATTGACCCTCACAGGATTGTCGATTCTTCTCTACGCGATCCAGCTTGTTTTGCTCCAGTGGTTGCTGCTGGGCTACGACCCGCGCACGGTCACCTTCTATCTGCTAGCGGTGATGACCCTGGTGGTGGCTGGTTTTTGGGTTGTGCAGGGGGCGCAGTGGAGCGATCCGGGTAAGAGCGGCTGGGCTGCCATTCTGGCAATGGCTGTGATCAGCACCTACTTTGCCCGCGTTGCCCAGTTTGTTGCTATGCGTCATATCGGCGGTAGCCAGATCGCTCTGCTTTGGCCTGTGCAGACCTTGCTGATTATTTTGCTCTCGGTCTTCTTTCTCCACGAGAGGTTGAGCGTCTATCAATGGGCGGGTGGGCTGTTGGTTTTGATCAGTGCTGGTCTTGCCATCAACCGCCGCCACGCCCCACAGGAACAGAACTGACACAGTCTTTTTTCCGGCCCTTCACACCTTGTCATCATGCCCACGTGTCACGTTGATTGTTTGTTCAAATCGATCTCCCATTGTCAATCCACCAACATCATCAAGAACGTCATCAAGAACGTCATCAAGAACGTCATCAAGGAGGTCTTCCCATGCGTTTTGGAATGAGCGGCTGTTTTCTGCCAGCCAATATGGACGATGTAACCCCGGAGATGTGCCGCCGGGTGCGCGAGTTGGGCTTCAGCGGCATCTTCACCCGCTTTCGGGCCAACGATCCCCATACAACACCCCGGCACAAGGCCCAACGCTTGCGTGACCTG
>JAHEML010000358.1 GCA_024643705.1 Caldilineaceae bacterium
TCCCACAGCTTCGGAACGAGCTACGGCAACCCCACAATCACTGTTAACCTGACCGACGAGGATGGTACATTCGTCGCTGCCAGCAAAACGGTGACGGTGACCGGGCTGACCCCCAGCGTGGGCGCGGATCAAAACAGCGTCAGCGGCTTCGAAAGCCAGACTATCTCCAACACGGGCACGTACACGCCTCTGGATGCCAACCTGAGCTGGTCCGAATCCGAGGGTACAGTGACCGATGAGGGCAACGGCGTCTGGTCGTGGAGCTTACCTGCGGGCAGCGCCGAAGGCAGCCGCACGGTGACGATCAATGCGGGTGGACAGCAGACTACCTTCACTGTCAACGTGACAGGGGACGGCGCGGCCAGCGATCTGGAAGCGGGCGCACCCAACAGCGGCGATGGCAACGACGACGGCATTCCCGACAATGCCCAGATGAATGTGGCCTCACTGCCCAGCCCGTTAACCGGCCAATATGTAACAATCGCGGCCAGCGCAGGCATGAGCCTGACCAATGTCAGCTTCCCGACGACCCCAGGGGCCGGAGCAGCCACGCTACCCAGCAACGCCAGTTTCCCCATGGGCTTCCCCACCTTTGACCTAACTGGCATGGGCGTGGGCGGCAGCGCACAGGTCACACTCTACCTCACCAGTACCAGCGGCATCAACAGCTACTACAAATACGACACAGTAAGGGGCTGGTTCCCCTTCGTGTTGGAGACAGACGCAGTGTCCGGCGCGCAAACCGGCGCAGAAGTTCTCAATGACCGCATCAATCTCTACTTTGTAGACGGCGCGCGGGGCGATGGGGATGTGAGTGCCAACGGCATCATCTCGGATCCGGGCGGCCCGGCCTACCAACGGCAGAACTATTCCCTGACAGTCAGCAAGTCGGGCCAAGGGTCTGTCTCGCAAGCGTCGGCCAGCTTTGTCGAAGGTACAGTGGTGACTCTGACTGCTACGGCGAATCCTGGTTGGCTCTTTAACGGCTGGAGTGGTGCGCTCACTGGTAGTGTGGTCACCCAGAGCTTGACCATGGATCAGGACAAGAGTGTCACCGCCATCTTCATCAAGGAGAAGTACGGCCTGACCCGCCGGGTGCTGGGCGGCGGCGGCATTGCCATCAATGCGTCCCAAGGCAGCTATCACTATGGGGATGTGGTGTCGCTGAGTGCCACGTCCGACGTGGGCTGGAGCTTTGCCGGATGGAGCGGTGCGCTCAGCAGCAGCAGCCCGGGCGAGAACCTGACCATCGAAAGCAGTGAAACCGTCACCGCCACCTTCACCCAAGACACCTACACGGTGGCAACCAGCGTGCCTGGTGGCAATGGGACGATTGTTCTCAACCCAGCCCAGGCCAACTATGTCTACAATGATGTGGTGGCTGTGCAGGCAGTGGCCGATCCTGGCTATGTGTTGCAGAGCTGGGGCGGTGATCTGAGCGGTGATGCGAGCGGACAGAGTTTGACCATGGATAGCAACAAGTCGATCAGTGCGATCTTCGCTACTGCCACCTATAGCGTAGAAACATCGGTGTTGGGCAACGGAACCATTACACTGAACCCGGATCAGCCCACGTATGGGTACAATGACGTCATCGCAGTGGAGGCGACTGCGGACCCAGACTGGCACTTTGTCGAGTGGCAGGTGGGCTTGAGCGGTGTGTCCGCCTCCGAAAACCTTACCATCACCGACAACGTGAAGCTGGTGGCTCTCTTCGAGCAGGACACATACGCGCTGAATGTTGCTTGGATTGGCGGCGAGGGCGCGCAAAAACTGTCGGAGAAATCGGCCTTTTCCAAGGGCGAAGTGGTGACTGTCGCGGCGACCCTGGCAGAGGGCTACACCTTTGTGGGGTGGAGCGACGAACTGACCAGTACGCTCTTCAGTACGGCTCTCACAACAACCGTGACGATGAACGAGGATCGCAGCATCATCGCCTACTTCAGCGCCGACCCGTACACGGTGACGATCAACATCGTGGGCAGCGGCGTGGTGACGCCAACCGACACCATCTATGCCCTGGGCGACGAAGCAGAACTGACAGCGATTGCTGACGGCGGCTGGTCCTTCGCCGGCTGGAATGGAGCCGCCAATAGCGCAAGCAATCCGGTCACCTTCACAGTCGGTGCAGGGTCGGTCATCACCGCTACCTTTACAGAAGACCCAGTGGATACCTACTACGATCTCACTGTGAATGTGGTGGGCAACGGCTCGGTGACGCCCACCAGTGGCAGCTATCTGGCGGGCACGGTTGTGCCGATTACGGCGACGGCCAGCGCGGGTTGGGTCTTCAGCGGCTGGTCGGGTGGGTTGACGGGCAGCACCAATCCCGCGGCTGTCACGATGAACGGCAACAAGACCATCACCGCCACCTTCACCCAACAGAGCGTGGATACCTACTACGATCTCACGGTCAACGTTGTGGGCAACGGCTCGGTGACGCCCACCAGTGGCAGCTATCTGGCTGGCACGGTTGTGCCGATAACGGCTACGGCCAGCGCTGGTTGGATATTTGCTAGCTGGTCGGGTGGGTTGAGCGGCGACGTCAATCCCACAGCCATCACAATGGATGGCGACAAGAACATCACCGCTCTCTTTATCCAGCCGAACCAATCCACGGACATCTACCTGCCTCTGATCTTTAAGAACGGCCAAGACCCGCGAACTGACAATCCGGATCAGATCTGGCTGCCAACAGTTGGACGATAGGACCCCACAGAGTCCGGCAGGCGTAACAACCTGCCGGACTCGTCTTTCCCCCAAAGAGAAAATACGCGCTGGCCCTGCCCCCCGCCGGTGGCCCATCTATTTGCTCTCCTCTCCCTGTGGTACAATGGCTGCTAGTATCGTCGCTGATCGCCAAGCCATTTGCCTTCGCCGCCCATGACCGAACCGTCACTCTTTGAACGAATTCTGCAAAGCTGGGGTCTGGACGGTTTTCCGTCGTTGCAACGGATTGCTGATTCTATGGACCCAGTGGCGTGGACACTTGTCTTTTTGCTCGTGGCCGCGGTCCTCATGGCTGTCTACTTTTCGCTGAGCACCCGATACGCCTTCACCAAATTGGATGAGGTGGAGGCCTCACCGCAGACATTGCTCTTTCGCCTGAAACAAGAACCGACCTACTTGACGCCCCAATCTATTTTGAACCGATTGGGAGGCGAAGCGACCTTGGAGTTGATGGAATTCGGCGATCAAATGACGACAACTAGCTGGCGTTTCCAGTGGAGCGCCATCCGCGAGGAACTGCTGCGCTTGCTCAGTCGGCAGAACGCATTTGGGCCAATCCATGTACTGGGGCGCTACTACCAATCCACCAACAAGGACGAACCGGATTCCCTGCGCATTCGGCGCACAATACTGATCCACAAGCTGGGCCAACGCCGCTATCTGGAACCGGCCGGGGATGGATCACCGGCACAATTGCGGCTGCACCGCCACCCTGCCGAGCAGATCGGTGAGCTTGGTTTCGACGGGCCGACGATTTGGATCGACGAAGGTCAAGAGATTCGGGATGCGGATGGCCCTGTGGTGGAGATGGATGTGGTAGACTTTGCCACGGTGGAAAGCGCGACCGTGCGTATGCGTATTCAACGCACCCCAACCGCTGGCGGCGGCTTTGTTTTGCAGTTGGAAAAAAGGCGCAAAACGTGGATTGTCGTCGATGAGTCGATTGAATGGACATTATGACCTCTGGCATGATATGACCTCTGGCACAATACCGTCAGGGTAACTACCAACCCTTTGCCACGAATTGCACAAATTTCACGAATAATTGAGCCAAATTCGTGGGTATTCGTGCAATTCGTGGCGGAAATCCGGTCAGTGGTTTAGTAGTTACCTGTCAGGCAAGATACCGTCAGGCAAACAGGGCGTTGGCTCTGCCTGCACGGTTTTGAAATAGAAATGTAACGATCTCGCATGGAACCCTTTGCTTATTCTCTTCAGGATATTCTCATTTTTGCGAATGTCCTGCTCTCATCCACAGTTGTTATTCTAGCTTTTTCCCTGTTGGCCTACACCCTCACTTACAATTTCCTCAACCCGGTGGCTCGGCGCTTTGCCTTTCTGCTGGGGTTGGTGATGGTCGTCTATGCCGCGGATGTAGCATTGACACGGGTGATATCTCTCGGCTCGGCAGGGCGCTGGCTCCGTTTTCAGTGGGTGGGCATCGCTCTGCTGCCCTGGGCTTATCATACCTTTTCCAACGCAGTGCTGCGCACAACCAACTACCGCACCCAATGGCGGAGTTGGATCAGCATTCTTTGCGGCATTGTTTCGGGTATCAGCGCATTTTCCGCCCTCTTCACAAACCTTCTTGTCAGCCAGGTAAACTACGACCCACCCATCAGCTATCTTGACGCAGGGCCGCTCTTCTGGCCTTTTGCCATCTTTTTTGCCCTCATCACACTCCTATCCTTGCAAAACATCTGGCTGGCTCGGCGTCGCTGCCTGACACCGGAAAGCCGCCAGCGCTTGACCTATCTGCTGCTTGGCTTTATGGCGCCCGGCATTGGGACCTTTCCGTATCTGATTGCGCTGGGACGCCACACCGCGGGCGAAACCCTCGCCAGCCCCATCTTTGGCCTGTCGATCATCGGCAATGGGTTTGTGGCAGCCATGCTGGTGGTGATGGCCTACACCGTGGCCTATTTCGGCGTGCTCACCCCAGACCGGGTGGTGCGCTACCGGCTGCTGCGCTTCTTTACCCGTGGGCCGGTTGTGGCAATTCTCGTCATTCTGGCGGTGCAGACATTGCCCACAGTTGAGCGGATTTTGGGCCTACCCAGGGATATTGTGCTGTTCAGCGTGATCACCGGGGTGATCATCACCAGCCAACTCATACTTAGCGTGACCAAATCACTGGTGGATCGGGCCATTTACCGGGAAGATCGGGAAGAGATTGCCTGGCTGCGCGAGCTGGACAGGCGTCTGCTCACCACCAGCGATCTGCGCCAGTTTCTCGAAAACCACCTGACAAGCCTGTGCG
>JAHEML010000359.1 GCA_024643705.1 Caldilineaceae bacterium
CTGGCCTTGGTTATAGGTAAATCGGCCAGCCACGTCCGCGCCGAAGATGCGCTGGATTGCGTCTTTGGCTACACACAATTCATGGATGTCTCGGCCAGAGGGCTGCCCGGCGGCTTTTTCTTGGGGAAATCCTGGCATACTTTTGGCCCCATGGGGCCAGTCCTGACCACCCGAGACGCTGTGCCGAATGCCAACAATCTCTCTATTGGTCTGTGGGTGAATGGCGAGCAAAAGCACGACATCTCCACCCGTGACATGGACCGCCACATCCCCGAACTGCTGGTGGAAGTGACGAAAGTGCTTCCGTTGGAGCCGGGTGATGTGGTCTCCACCGGCACACACCACTTCGGGCTAACGCCTGTGCAGGACGGCGACACCATCCGCCTGGAAATCGAAGGACTGGGGCCGGCGCTGGTCGTGCGCTGCGCCGATGCGCTGAAGCGAAGCTGGGATCGATAGGACGAACGGGGGAGACAGCCAATGATTATCGAATGGAATCACCACCTCTTCAGCCGGGACACAGCCCGTTACCCCTTCCACGCCCAGGCCGCCTATCGGCCCGATGTCAGCCGCTTTCCGTCCGATCCCCTGGCCGACTATCTGGCCCACATGGACGCCCACGGCATTGACCGGGCCATTCTCGTTCACCCGGAACCCTACGGCGATGATCATGGGCTGGTGCTGGACAGCTTGGATCGGGAACCCCAGCGCTTTCTGGGCACGGCACTCTTCTACCCCAACGACGCGGCCGCGCCCGCCAAGCTGCGCCGACTGGTAGCGCAGCAACCGCGCATCATCGCCATGCGCTTTCATGCACACAGCGGCAAATCACACTATTTAGAGACGTTTGCAGATGCGGGGGTGGTAGCCCTGTGGGAGACGGCTGCTGATTTGGGGCTGTGGGTGGAACTGCACATCGGGCCGGATTTTGCGCCCCAAGTAGTGCCGCTGGTGGAGCGCTTTCCGGATACGAAGATCCTGATCGATCATCTGGCCGAACCACGCTTGGGCACAGGCGTGGAATTTGCCAATGTGTTGGCTCTGGCCGCATACCCCAATGTGTACATGAAGCTTTCCGGCCTCAACCATTTCGCCACAGATGCGCCGCTCTATACCAGCACACTACCATTCACTCGGTGGGTGGCCCATGCTTTTGGCCCACAGCGAATGGTTTGGGGTAGCGGTTCACCGGAGATTGTGGACACACACCTGGCCCATTTTTCGGCGGAGGAGCGAGGGTTGGTCAAGGGCGGAAACTTAGCGAATCTTTTGCCCTGGTGACGCTTTATCCCCGGGGCAAAAGATGCTTTTGCACCTTGCCCATCGCGTTGCGGGGTAGTGCCTCGATGTAGTGAAACCGCCGCGGAAGTTTGAAACTGGCTAGTTGCGATCGGCAATAAACCACGAGCGTTTCCTCGTCTACTGTTCCGTTGCAGACCAGATAAGCCGCAGGCACTTCGCCCCATTCGGCGTCGGCCATCCCCACCACCGCGGCTTCCACCACCCCAGCAAATGTACAGAGCATCTCCTCGATTTCGCGGGGATATATATTGAACCCACCGCTGATGATCAACTCGTGGCGACGACCCAGCAGGGTGACATAACCTGTGGCCGGGTCTTGCCGCGCCAAGTCGCCGGTATGAAACCAGCGGATGCCCTGGCTGTCTGTGCTGAAACTGGCCGCGGTCTTTTCGGGGTCGCGCCAATAGCCATCGAAGACATTGCTGCCCCGCACCAGCATTTCGCCCTCGTTCCCTGGCGGCACGGGCTGGTTTTGCTCATCGACAATGCGACCAAAGACGCCGGGCAAAGGCGTGCCTACTGTTCCCGCGATGCGTGGGCCAGCATAGGGGTTGCTAAAATTCATGCCAGTCTCTGTCATGCCGTAGCGCTCAAGGATGCGCAACCCGGTCAATTGCTCGAATTCGTTGTGGGTCTCGGCGGGCAGGGGCGCGCTGCCGGAGCAAAAGAGGCGCATCCGGCTGAAATCGGGCTTTGGCTCCATCTCTCGGATGGTCTCCACCAACCGAAAGTAGACCGTAGGTACGGCGAAAAAGAGGCTTGCGCCGCCGCTACCCAACACATCCAGGGTCTCGTCCAGATCGAATTTGGGGCGCAGGCGGGTGGTGGCACCGGCAGCCAACGCGCAGTGCAGCCCCACCATCAGTCCGTGGGTATGAAAGAGGGGAAGAGGTAGCAGAATCACATCATCCTCTTCCCAGGCCCAGGCTGAGAGCAGACCGGTGACCGTTGCCAGGACGTTGTTGTGGGTGATCATGGCCCCTTTGCTGCGCCCGGTTGTGCCACTGGTGTACATGATCAGCGCCAGGTCTTCGCCTTGCACCACCACGGGCGCAGGTGCAGAAGCACGTCCCAGCCAGCTTGCGGCCTCGTCCACCAGCAGCACCTGCTCCACGTCTGCCAAGTCGCCAGGTTCCAGCTCATCCAATACAGGCTGTTGCGCGCGCTCGCTTAGCAGGATTTTGGCCGTGCAGTCGTGGAGGATGTGGTTGATCTCTCGTTTGCGGTAGCGTAGGTTGACAGGAACCATCACCCCACCAATGTGAATGACAGCCAGGTAGGCGATGACAAATTCGGGCCGGTTGCCCAGGAAGAAGGCGATGCGGTCGCCTTTCTGGATACCCATTCCTTGAAAAGCTGCGGCCCAGTAGGCCACTGTGGCGTAGAGTTCCTGGTAGGTGTAGGACTCGCGCAGATGTGGTTGCTCGGGATTGGCATATTCCAAGGCCAGTTTGTCCGGTGCGCGTTCCGGGGCAATTGCGAAGAATGTTGATAGATTCATGGGGGATACCTGTGGTGGGTGTTCAAGCTGGCAATGCCCATTCTGTGGCTAGGGGCGCGGGTAGCGGGTCTCGGCGCCTTTTACCAGATCGGGTATTTGTTCCAGGCCGATGAGGATGTCGGCCACATACATGCGCTGGGTCAGGGGGACCAACTGCCAGTTATCCACATTTACTCTGCTTCCCAGCACACCCAGGGTCCGTTCTGGCCCCCAATTGTAGGCCGCCAAAGCCCACTTGGGGTCACCAAAACCCAGGTCGCTAAAGTAGCTGTGGATGTAAGAGTAGTAGGCTGCGCCAACCAGAATATTGCTGTAGGGGTCCCATGGGTCGGTCACCTGAACCAATGGCGCCCATTCGTCCCAGGTTGTGGGGAGGATTTGCATGAATCCATATTCACCAGCGCTGCCAACGGCGTTGGGGTTCAACAGGCTTTCTCGGTTGGCATGAGAGGCAAGCTGCCGCCAATCCAGCCCGTACAGAGTTGCGACATCTTGGAACATCTCAGTATAGGTCATATCTTCGCGTGTACGGTCGGCGGCCCCCCCTGTTCCCCGCAAAAGCAAGGGTACAGCATCGGATGTGGGGGCCAACCATGCAGGGCTGTTTTCGCCGTCAATCGCTCCTATTGCCACCGACTCGGTTCCTGCACGGCCAAATTTGGCTGCCAGATCGCTGCCGAAAAAATAATATGTGGTCAACACAAGAAGAATGATCACCAGCAACAAGAAGTTGATCCGAATGGCCGCGCGGCTCTCGAATGTGCCATTGGTGGTCTTGGTGGCAAAGATGCCGTCCGGTGATTGGGCGCTGACTGTAAACCGGTGGTGAATTATGTTAGTTCCAAACCATCTGCGCGCTTTGGGCTTGAGCGTCACCTGAAGGTGTGCCAGTGACCCTGGGGGCAGGAGAAGCAGAAGGTCGCCAGTGTGGATGAGTCCATCAAATTGAGGCCGATCCCACTCAATCCCTTCTGCCAGACCGGGTGGGTCTACAACGGGATCGATCTGCACTGTGCAATCGTCGCGCCGCTCTTGACCGCTTAGGTAGACCTGGGCAGGAACGTTGCCCCAATTGGCGATGGTGATATGCCCCAGGCCTGTCCGTCGAAAGGGACGGGATTTGAGGTTGGCCGGTTCTGGTTTGCTCATTTCCACTGTGGCGGCCGCATCGACCTGTAGATAGATGTCTTCGCTCTGTATCCAACTGGGGTAGTCGGGCGATTCCATCTGCCAGGCAAGGGGGTAGAGTCCTGGTTTGGTATCCGGGCCGACGGGTGGTGTGACACCCATCTGGGCCGTGGCTTGTCCTCCGGGGTCCAAAACGATGGTCCGCTGGGAAAACCAGACCCATTCTTCGGGAACACCATCGGAGCTGATCACAAATGTTGCCTGGCTGCTACCGCTATTCTTGATTGTGAGGTTTTTGTAGACGGTCTGGCCCGGTCGGGCGCGCCAGTGGGCTTGGGTGGTCTCGTCCGGCGGCAGGGGTTCCCCGACGGGTTCTTGCGTGTAGTCATTCGTGGGCGATGGGTTGCCAAAAGGTGACCCCGATGCCCCTTCCCGCCCTTTCACCAGGATCATTTCGTGCCCACCCACTTTCAGCCGTTCCCACTCGCTGAAAGGTCGCTCGGCACCAAATCCCCCATCTTCTTCCAGAGAGACGAATTGGTAGGGCTGCTTGCGGTGATCGATAAGGGCGTGAAAGGGGCGTATCTCTTGGCCCGCCAATACGACGTCGTTGTCCTGGTGTTGGCCGATGTTGACAATCCCAACCGCTGGGTTCAAGTTGTAGAAGCGCACCTGACCTGTGGGGGAGACAATCTCGATTTGCTCGGTGTTTGCCATGGGACGCGTATCTTCGAGTGGACTCTGGCTGATCGGCAGATGGATGTCTGCCATCATACCACTTTTTGCCATAAAATAAAACAGCCCCGAAAGCGCTTTCGGGGCTGTTTTGTGGTGGAGATGGCGGGAGTCGAACCCGCGTCCGAAACATTTGACCTGAGACGTCTACAAGCGTAGTTGCTCACTTTGGTGGTTCGCTGGGGGACCTCTGGGCAACGGGAGTTCATCCCCAGCTAGCCGAAAGTCTTAGGCAGCCGTCATCGGAGTCGGGCTACCGCAGCTCACAGTATATGTCGGTTACTATTCAGCCTGCTGGCCCCACTGAATAGA
>JAHEML010000360.1 GCA_024643705.1 Caldilineaceae bacterium
ACGCCCCCACAAGGCGGGGCTGGAGAATGGGAGAATCAAGATTCGGTCGCTGCCGCCAACGCCGTTCCCCCATCGCAACCCGCAACCCGCCACTCGCTCACCTGCATTTCGCCCCCGGCCCACTCCTTTCTCAACACATCCTTTGGCATGGTGGATCGGCTGCGGGCGCGGGAGAAGGAGCCGTTGTTGCAGATACACCCGGCAGACGCGGCGGCCCGGCAGATTTCCACTGGCGATGTTGTGCGGGTGTGGAACGATCTGGGAGAAGTGGTGCTGGTGGCACAGGTGACAGGGGATTTGGTTGCCGGCACGGTGCTGGCTCCGGGCATTTGGTGGGCCAGCCACAGCCCAGACCGGCGCAACATCAACCAGATTGTGCGCCAGGACGAAGCAGACATGGGGGGTGGAGCGTGCTTTTACGATGCACAGGTCTTTGTGGAAGTGGTTGACGTCAGTGGGTTAGAAACAGGGGCAGAAGCAGGAGAAGTAGCACCCCGGTTGACCATTCCCCTATAAAATGGCCGATGGGAGGCTGGGCAGCCAAACAGTGAATCGGCTGCCCAGCCTCTTGCCCCCACTGACAACATCCACCCGGCCATCGTGGGCCTCCACCAGGGCGCGCACAATCGCCAACCCCAACCCTGTGCCGCCGCTGTCCCGGTCGCGAGCCTTGCCCGATCGGTAGAAACGTTCAAAGATGTGAGGGAGTTCATCGGGTGCAATGCCATCACCCGTATCAGCCACGGCGATCTCCACCCCAGTAATGGCCCCATTACTGCCCCCACTGTTGCGGGCTACAACCGACACGATAATTTCCCCGTCGGTTGGGGTGTGGCGCAGGGCGTTGTTGAGCAAATTTTGCAGCACCTGCATCAAACGAGAGCGGTCGGCCTGGATAGATAGTTCTCCGGCAGCCGTTTCCAGCCGAAGGACTACCCCTTTTTCCTCGGCCATGGGGCCAAAGAAATCGACCGATTCTCGCACTAAATCCTTTGCATCCAGCATCTGCTTGTGCAAGGGCAACTGGTGGGCTTCGGCCTGGGCCAGTTCGTGGAGATCGTTGACCAAACGGTGCAGGTGACGGGTCTGGTCGTGCAGACGAACAACCTCGCTCTTCTCCAGAGGGTAAACATCGTCGAGAATTGCCTGCAAATTGCCCTGAAGCACAGTGAGCGGTGTCCGTAGCTCGTGGGCGACATCGGCCAAAAGATTGCGACGCAAGCTCTCGGCGCTTTGCAGATCAGCCGCCATTTTGTTGAAGGATTCGGCCACCTCGCGGATTTCGCTGCTGCCTTGCACAGGAACCCGGTAGTTCAGGTTGCGGGCGCCAATGGCCCTGGCCGCCACAGCCAACCGATTGAGAGGCGCGGCCAATCCACGGCTGGCGAGTACGCCAAAAATCAACCCAAGCACACCGACGGCCAAGGCGATTTGGAGCAGAAAAAATGTCACTTCTTGGATCAAGTCTGAAGGAGTACTCTGGTTCCAGGCAGAATAGGGGCTGGACTGGTTATCGGGTGTGGGGACGAAATCAATCCGGCCTACCGTCCTGCCATCCACCACAATTGGCCGTCCCGGTCGAGAGGGCGTAGAAGGCAACTCTCCCGGTGGAATCGATGAGTAGACGACTTTCCCATCGCCATCGACAAGAAGCAACGCGCCGCGTTCGCCGCCATTAGGAATACCAGGAAATAGAGTCGATCGCGCGCCATCCATCAGGGTTTCCACACCGGCCCAACTGCCGTGTTGGGCATAATAGCGCCCCGCAGAATCAACCAGTCCCTTGGGTCGCTCGAATTGATTGAGCAAAAGGGATTGCATCCGTTGGTCGCTTGTCAAGCTGATTGTGCCAACGACAATCGCGCCAAAGCCCAGCATCACCACGAGGGTGAAGGCCAGGCTCAACCGCACCCACAACCGGTTCACTGTCCGTTCTCCGATAGTCTGTAGCCAATCCCGTAGACTGTTTCGACATAGCGAGGCGAGCGGGGATCGCTTTCAATTTTACGCCGCAGGTTTTTGATGTGGCTATCCAGGGTGCGGTCCATGCCATCGTAGCTGTAGCCCAAAGCCTGCTCCATCAGTTCGCTGCGGCTGAAGACATAGCCAGGGCTATCCATCAGGGTTTGCAGCAGGCTGAATTCGGTTGGAGTCAGTTCGATACGCACGCTGTCCACCGTCACCTGCCGTCTATCCGCGTCCAGGCGCAGATCACCTACACCAAGTGTGCGGGCTGTGGGGACAACCTTGTGGCTACGCCGTAGAAGTGCCCGCACCCGGGCCATCACCTCTCTGGGGTTGAAGGGCTTGGTGATGTAGTCATCGGCGCCCAATTCCAGCCCCAGAATTTTGTCCGTATCTTCCACTCGGGCGGTGATCATGATGATGAGGGTGTCGGCCAACTGTTGATCCGAACGAATGGTGCGGGTGATGGTCCAGCCGTCTTGGTCGGGGAGCATGAGATCGAGGAGAAGGAGATCGGGTTGTTCGCGACGCAAAGCATGAAGGGCTGTGTTGCCATCGTGGGCAATTTGTACAACATAGCCCGCCTTTTCCAGATAGCTGCGCAGGAGGCGAACAATCTCTTTGTCATCATCCACAACAAGAATGCGCTCGTTCATCTGGCCCTACTTATTCTCCGTGCCCGGTTGATCCCCCGGTTGGTTCAGCGTCACATATTGGGCCGACACCCACCCTATCCCGTCAGGTGTATCGGCGATCTTGATCTGCACCCACCCTGCGCCACTGTCCGTGGACAAAAGGGGATAGCTGCTGCCATTGCTCGCCTTGGCGACCACGGGGAACTCCTGGCCCGGCCCGGAACGCACATTCAGGCGGCTGCCATTGGTGCGAATGGTTGCTACAGAGTTTGTTACAGGGAGCTTGGCTTCGTCGGGCGCGTCTGTGGTCGCTGGTGTGTCTGTCGATGCGCCAGCCATCGCAGCAGTATCACCAGCGGGCGCACCTGTAGGCGCACTCGTGGCATCACCCACACGGGGTACGTTGCCCAATGCAGCGGTGAGCAGTTCTGATCGTTCTACCCAGCCTGTGCTGCCGTCGGGTCGGGCCACTTCCAGCCAGCTATCGTCCGTGTTGCGCTGCAAGATGGTCACAATTTCGCCGATGGACAACGCCGTATTCACACTGCCATTTGGCCCATCTGCCAAGGACGCGCCGCGGGAACGAACCACACCCACCACACGCAAAAAGGGATTATTATTGGTCTTGGTTGTCTGGCCCAGCAGCGCCGCGGCGATCATGTCGCTCTGGGTTGCCTCACCAGGCGAAGCTACGGTAGTCGGGGCGGAGGTCGGTGGAATGTCTGTGGCGGCTTTAGGTTGCGTGGCAGTCGCGGTGGGCGTTGGTGGAACAGGCGTTGGTGGAACAGGTGTCGGTGGAACAGGTGTCGGTGTGGGTGGAACAGGCGTGGCTGTTGATGTTGGTGTTGATGTCATGGTTGGTGTTGGGGTTGGCTCGGTTGTCGCGGTCGCGGCTACCGTGGGCGCCGCCGTAGGCGCTGCTTCTTGTGCAGGCACGCTGGTCGGCGACAGAGACTGACCAAGCTGTTCGGCTTGGGGCTGCCCATACACAGGCAGAGACGACGCATTGACACTGACCAGGCTATTGCTATTCAGCCAACCCTGGACACCTGCTTCCACTTCAACAAAAACCCAATCGCCTGTGGGTGTGCGGCTGATGGCCTGGGCAATCGTGCCCGCTTCCAGTTGCTTCACTACAATGCCGTTGGGTTTGTCATACAGCGATGCTCCCCCACTCTTTACCACAACAGTCACACCAACGGCGGCAGGCATGGCTGCCACCTGCCCTACACCCGAAGGCTTGACGATCGCTTGCTCGCCAGCCGCCCGGACGGTTCGGTATGTTGTGCCTGGCTTCGAGAGCAGACCGAACAGGATAATCAACATGAATGCACTAATCGTTTTTTGCCAGGACATATGCTTTCAACTTTCTACCAATAGACTGCCGAGAATGCGATATCCGCTACCCATTGACCCGTGAACTGCTGGTATTACCCCAATAGGCGTTAGCTGCCATTTTGCCTACTGCCCTAGCCTCCGCCAGGTCGGCCACCGCCACCACCACCATTACGACCGGGTGGGCCAAATTGCAGCTCTTCCTCGTTGATTAGCGTGGTAGTCGCGCCTATCACCCGATCACCAGTTTGAAGTTCGGCAGAGTTCACCACTACCCATTCGCCCTGGGGCGGACCAACCGTGACAACCACCGGGGTGGGTAGATTGTTGCGCAGCACCATCACCTGTGCCCCATTGTCCGTTTGGCTCACAGCCGTGGCCGGGACCAACCAGCCCGGATTGGCAGCGACGCTCTCGTCGACAATCGTCGCCACCGCGGTCATGCCTGCGCGTACACGGCTATCTGGGGTGGTCAGCCGAATGGTGACAGGATAGTTCACCACTCCGCTCTGGGACTCGGCAGCAGGTGCAATAGAGACCACCTCGCCGCCAAACTGCTCGCCGGGCAGGGCGTCCAGTTCAATTTGGGCAATCTGGCCGATATCGAGTTTGCTCACATCGACTTCGGCCACATTCACCTCCAGTTCCAAGTTGTCCCGGCGGGCCAGGGTGACAGCGCTGGTTCCGGTGCCAATACGCTGGCCCACAGTCAGATCAACTGCCAGCACAGCACCATCGGTGGGCGCAACCAGACGGGTGGCGGCCAGATCGTCGGCGGCATCTTGCAAATCGAGAAAAGCTCTATCCACGGCAATTTGGGCCGATTCCAGATCGTTGGCGTTTGGCCCGGCGATCAGATCCGTCAGGGTTGCCTGATCCGATGCCACCTTGGCCTCGGCTGCGGCGATCTCCACTGGGGTGGCGCTCTCCAGCAGGTCATCCAACTGCTTCTGGGCATTCTGGGCCTGGCTCAGGGCCGATTGCAGATCGCTGGTGGAGGCAGGAGCGGTCGCCTGAGCGTAGGCGGCTTTGGCATTTT
>JAHEML010000361.1 GCA_024643705.1 Caldilineaceae bacterium
TTCTGCCGGCAGTGGCCCCTATGTTCTGACTGCCTGGGATCGTAGTGTCTCGGTGACCCTGGATGCCAACCCCAACTATTGGGGTGCAGCCCCGGCCATGAAACGGGTGATCATGCAAAACATCCCCGAACTGGCCAACCTGCAAGCCGCTATCGAGACTGGCGATGCAGACATTGTTCAGGATTTGGGCCCCGAGCAGGCGGCATCGCTGGATGGCAACCCGGATGTGAATCTTGTCCAGGCGGCATCCACACTCCTTGCCTATGTGGGTATGAATGCCACAAAGGCTCCCCTGGACAACCCAGACGTACGCGAAGCGATTCGCTGGGCCGTCAACTACGATGATATTGCCACCCTGCTGAAGGGCAACGGCAAGATTGTGCAGGAGATCATCCCCGACGGTTTCTTGGGCTTCACGGGCGTCAACCCCTTCACCCAGGATATCGACAAGGCCAAGGAACTGTTGGCCGCTGCCGGCGTAGCCGAAGGCACCGAGATCGAATTCATGGTTCCCACGGGCACAGGCCCTGGTGGTTTGGAGTGGGGCGTGCTGGGTGCAAAAATTCAGGCCGACCTGGAATTGGCTGGGCTGAAAGTCAACATCCAACAATTACAGACCTCTGAATTGCTCAACATCTATCGTGCCCAGGGTGGAGAAATGACCTTGATGAACTGGGGTCCCGACTTCCCCGATCCAGACGGCAACGCCACCCCCTTCGCCAACTGGGATGCCACATCCCTGGCTTGGCGCAACGACTGGAAAGATGAGACTGCCATCGAGCTGACCAAGCAGGCTGCGCAAGCTGCCACCACCGAAGAACGTGTCGCCCTCTACGCCGAACTGGTCGATTATGTACAGCACAACGGGCCGTATGTCATGCTTTATCAACCAACCCGCACCTTCGGCATCCGCACGAATGTTACCGGCTTCGTTTACGATGCAGCCGACACCCCCAGCATTACCTTCGCCAACATTGGGAAGTAGCAATCAGACTGTGGCGGTGTAACGCCAAAACCGTTTGAAAATGGGTGAAACGTGAAACGTGAGAGCAGATTGTTCGCTCTCACGTTTCACGCTTTACGTTTCTGCACGACAAAACCACCCTGGGGATTGACAGACTCCTATGCTTCGATTCTTTATCCGTCGTCTCATCGGCCTTGTTTTGGTGATGGCCGGTGTATCGGTGATCACCTTTGCCTTGGCCCAACTGGTTCCCGTAGACCCGGCAGCCAATGCTCTGGGCCAGAACGCGCGGGAGGAGCAGATCGCTGCCTATCGAGCCGAGCTTGGGTTGGACCGCCCGGTGGTGGAGCAATATCTGCGCTATGTGGGCCGGCTGTTGCAGGGCGATCTGGGCAACTCTATTCGCACCCGCCGCCCCGTGGCCGACGATCTGCGGGACTATCTGCCCGCGACGATTGAACTGTCCCTGGCTGCGCTGCTGGTCTCTCTCTTTCTGGGTGTCCCCTTGGGTATGCTGGCCTCCATGCGCCGCAATGGCGCGGTGGATGCAGGGGCGCGGCTCTTTGCCTTGGTGGGTGGCTCCATGCCCATTTTTTATGTGGGGCTGCTCGTGCTTGGTCTGTTCTATCGCCAACTGCGCTGGTTTCCAGGGCCGGGGCGGCTGGATGCCACACTCAATGCGCCTGCCACCGTTACTGGCATGTTCACCTTCGATGCACTTATTTCGGCCAATTGGCCTATCCTGCAAAATAGCTTGGCCCATCTCATTCTCCCCGCGGCCACCCTGGGCTATTTTTCCACGGCGGTTCTCCTGCGCATGACCCGCTCCGCCATGTTGGAAGTTCTTTCGCAGGATTATGTGCGCACGGCCAAAGCCAAAGGACTCTCCGGCCAGGTGGTGATCTGGGGCCATGTGCTGAAAAATGCCCTGCCGCCGGTCTTGACAACCATCGGTATCACCTTTGGCAGCCTGCTCAGCGGTGCTGTGCTGACAGAAACTATCTTCAACTGGCCGGGGTTGGGCCGCTACGCCACCACATCGGTCACCACCTTGGACTTTCCTGCTGTGATGGGAGTGACTTTGGTGGCTGCAATCGTCTATCCAACTGTCAATACCCTGGTAGACATTGCCTACCGTTTTGTTGACCCACGTGTAAGGGTGGAATAGATGGCAATCCGCACCACAGCCAGTGCCCGCACCAAATTCTTTCGGGGTTTGCGCAAAGACCCGACCATGCTGGGCGGTCTGACCCTGCTCATCATTTTTACGTTGTTGGCACTCTTTGCACCGGTACTGAGCCCGGTGGACCCGATCAAACAGAATATCCAGGCCAGCTTGACAGCCCCCGGCCCGGATTTCTTGCTGGGCACCGATAAATTGGGCCGGGATATTTTGAGCCGTATCCTGTTTGGCGCACGTATCTCCTTGTTTGTGGGGTTGGCAGTTGTAGCGGGTGCGGGCGCGTTTGGCGCGCTGGTCGGGGTGGTGGCTGGCTACATGCGCGGCTGGGCGGATGAAGTGCTGATGCGGGTGACGGATATCTTCTTCGCCTTCCCCAGCCTGATTTTGGCTATGGCGATTGCTGGTGCGCTGGGGCCTAGTTTGCGTAACGCGCTGATCGCGGTGGCGGTGGTGAGTTGGCCGGTCTATGCCCGCCTGATTCGGGGCCAGGTATTGGTGCTGCGCGAGCAGGAATTTGTGCAGGCGGCCAGGGCCATCGGCGTCTCGGACCGGGGGATAATTCTGCGTCATCTGTTGCCCAACACCCTGGCCCCTTTTCTGGTGCAGGCCAGTTTTGATATGGGCGCGGTGATTTTGAGTGTGGCTGGGTTGTCATTCATCGGCTTTGGCGCACAACCTCCCACGCCAGAATGGGGCGTCATGATCAGCGAAGGGCGCAACTATATCACCACCCAGTGGTGGCTGACAGCCGTGCCTGCTGGCGCGATTTTGTTGCTGGTGGCGGCCTTTAATTTGATCGGGGATGGGCTGCGGGATTTGCTCGACCCGCGTATGCGGCAATAAGCAGGGGGATGGGGACAACGACCTGTGGTCAACCCGAAAAGTAGAAAAGCGAACGCCCGGTGAAATCAATTCACCGGGCGTTCGCTTTTTATCTGTCCAACTCTTTGCGGCATTACATCTTCGCGACTCTGCGTTGATGGGATACTGTCAATCCCGCAGTTGGGGGTCCAGGGCATCGCGCAGGCCGTCGCCCAGGAGATTGAAACCCAGCACGGTGAACATAATCGCCAGACCGGGGAAGATGACCATGTGGGGCGACTGGCGCAGGAAAGGCGTGCCATCTGCAATCATCGCGCCCCACTCGGGTGCAGGCGGCTGTGCACCCAAGCCGAGGAAACCCAGGGCTGCGGCAGTCAAAATCGCACCGCCCACACCAATCGTCACCTGGACGATAATGGGAGACAAGCTATTGGGCAGGATATGTCGAAACATAATGCTGGTGTTCCCGACGCCAATCATGCGGGCGGCTTCCACATAGTCCCGCTCGCGCACAGAGAGCACCACCGAGCGCACTACCCGGGCATACCCAGCCACACCGACGACAGCCACGGCGATGATCGTATTCCCCAAACTGGCTCCGCGCACAGCCACAATCGCAATTGCCAATAGAATCGATGGAAAGGCAAGAAGAATGTCCATGATGCGCATAATGACAGAATCGGTCCATCCACCAAAATAGCCAGCCATCAGCCCCAAGACCGTGCCAATACCACCTGTGATAAAGACCACCACAAACCCAATCGTCAGGGATATCCGTGTGCCGTGAAGGATGCGGCGGAAAATGTCCCGGCCCAGACGATCTGCGCCAAAGGGGTGTTGCAGGGAGGGAACCGCTCTGGAATCGACCAAATTTGAATCGGTGGAGGGATCGTAGGGGCTGACAATCGGGACCAACAGACCGATGAGGATAATCAAGCCTGTGACAATCAGGCCAACACGTCCATTCCAACTGGAGAGCAGCCGCCGCCAGGCATCGCTGAACAGGCTGCGCGCGGGGCGAGACTCAAGTATATTTGTCGTCTGTGGGGCAAGAGCCACGTTAGAGCTCATGGATTATTCTCCAAAAACATGCGGATTGAGGTTTGTCCACAGGCCACCATCAACTGTAGCGAATCCGTGGGTCCAGATAGGCGTAGGAGATGTCTACCAGTAGGTTGACAACGACATAAATAGTGGCGCTGACCAGCACCGCCCCCTGTACAATCGGATAGTCCCGGCTCTGAATGGCCCGATAGGTCCACAACCCCATCCCCGGCCAAGAGAAAATTGTCTCGGTTAATATGGCCCCACCGAGTAGCCCGCCCAGTTGGAGACCAAGAACGGTGACAATCGGCAGCAGGGCATTTTTTAGGGCGTGACGAATGACAACCACTCGATGGGCCAGCCCTTTGGCACGAGCTGTGCGGACATAGTCTTGTTGTAGCACTTCCAGCATGCTGGCCCGTGTCAGTCGCGCCAGGATTGGCATGATCACTGTGCTCAACACGGCACTGGGTAAAATGAGATGCCAGACTGCATTCCAAAAAAGTTTCGGATCGCCGGCCAGCAGGGTGTCGATCAGCATAAAACCTGTCTGCCGATCGACAGAGAGCGCTACATCCAGGCGGGCACTGGGTGGAAATATCTGCCGATTCACCGCCAGTGCGTAAATCAAAATCAGTGCCAACCAATAGATGGGCATAGAGACGCCGAGAAGCACCCCAAAGGTCGAGACCACATCCAGCCAGGTGTTTCGGCGTAGGGCCGATATGATACCGATCGTAATGCCGATGATCACCCCAATGATCATACCGGCGATCACCATTTCGATAGTGGCAGCCAAACGGGTTCGCAAATCGACAATCACCTCTGTACGGTTGATGATCGACTTGCCAAAATCGCCGCGCAAAATCCGCCCCATCCACTCTGCATACTGGACTGGAATGGGTCGATTGAAGCCCATTTCCTCCCGCAGTTGCTCTATCGACTCCACGCTTG
>JAHEML010000362.1:0-3273 GCA_024643705.1 Caldilineaceae bacterium
ACACAGCCTCCACCTCCGCCGGGTAAACATTCTCCCCACCGCTCACAATCAGGTCGCTGCGCCGCTGCACAAGGAAAAGATCGCCCTCGTCGTCCACGTAGCCAAAATCTCCTGTGTGCAGCCAACCGTCGCGGATGGCGCGGGCAGTGGCATCTGGGTTGCGATAATAGCCCGCCATCACCTGCGGCCCTCGCACCAACACTTCGCCGATCTCGCCTGCGGGCAGGTCGTTGCCGGAATCATCCACAATGCGCACTTCGGTTGCAAAGAGCGGTTTGCCGACACCGCTTGGTTTGTATCGCGCGTCCGCGGGCAGTGCTGTCGCTACTTGGGACGACGCCTCGGTCAGACCATAGGTTGTTGCCACTGGCGCGCCCGCGCCCCAGGCCGCCGCCAGCAGATCGGGCGTGGCTGCCGCGCCGCCCAGCAGAACCAGCCGCAGGGTGGCAGGCCAGGGCGTGCTCCGGTTCTGCAAAAGCCGGTGCAGCATGGTGGGAACCAGGGAGGTGAGCGTGACGGCATCCTGATCCAGGCTGGCGTTGAAGGCGTCCACATCGAAACGCTCGTGCAGAGCAATCGCCGTGCCATAGAGACAAGAGCGAAAGACCACGGCCAGCCCGCCCACATGGTAGAGGGGCAAACAGCTTAGCCAGCGATCATTCACATGAATGCCGATGCGATAGGCCGATGCATTGGCACTCTGCAAATGATTGTCGAAGGTGAGGACGGCCCCTTTGGGTTGGCCGGTTGTGCCCGATGTAAAGATGATGGATTGGGGGGAGGAAGGTGTGACACGATGCCACGGTGACAAGGTGACAAGGTGAGCGGCTGATGATGTGAGTTCGTCAAGCGGCACGGTCGTTGGTCGTCGGTCGTTGGTCGTCGGTTGTCCCTCTTTCCCCACTACCAACACCGGCTCCACCAGCCCAATCTGATACCCGATCTCTGCGTCCGTCAGCCGGGTGTTGAGGGGAACAAGAACCGCACCCACCCGTGCCACCGCGTGGATTAGCGCAACCGCGTCAATGCTGCTGGGCACGCGCATCGCCACCCGATCCCCCGGCTGCACGCCCCGGCTGAGCAAGCCCGCGGCTAAGCTATCAGCCAGCCGATCCAACTCGGCGTAGCTGACAGCGCGCCCATTACACAGGACGGCGAGCTTGTGGGGGGTTGCGTTGGTGCGAGCGCGAAGCCAATCCATGATAACAAGGTGACAAGATGAAGGGATGACAAGCGCCGAGTCACTCTGTCATCCCTTCATCTTGTCATGGTTACGCCCTCCAGGGGTACTGTTTGAAATCCGGTGCCCGCCGCTCGTTGAAGGCGTTGCGCCCCTCTTTGCCCTCCTCGGTCATATAAAAGAGCATGGTGGCATCGCCCGCCAATACTTGCAAACCGGTCTGGCCGTCCAAATCGGCATTGAAACCAGCCTTGAGGAAGCGAATGGCAAGCGGGCTTTTGCTCAAAATCTCCTGTGCCCATTGCACGCCTTCTTCTTCCAGCGCTTCGACCGTAGGCAGCACTTTGTTCACCAGCCCCATCTCCAGCGCTTCTGCCGCGCTGTATTGACGGCAAAGATACCAGATTTCCCGCGCCTTTTTCTGGCCCACGATAGATGCCAAATAGCTGGCCCCATAGCCGCCATCAAAACTGCCCACAATCGGCCCGGTCTGGCCGAAGACCGCGTTTTCCGAGGCCAGGCTCAGGTCGCAGATCACGTGAAGCACGTGCCCGCCCCCAATCGCGTAGCCATTGACCAGCGCGATCACCGGCTTGGGCATGGTGCGGATGATGCGCTGCATCTCCAGCACATTGAGCCGGGCCACCCCGTCGTCGCCCACATAACCAGCATGGCCGCGAATTTTCTGATCGCCCCCCGCGCAGAAGGCGTGGACACCATCTTTGGGCGACGGGCCGTTGCCCGTGAGCAGCACAACGCCGACGGATTGGTCGGCCCAGGCATCTTTGAAGGCAGCGGTCATCTCGTCGATGGTGCGCGGGCGAAAGGCGTTGCGCACCTCGGGCCGGTTGAAGGCAATGCGCGCCATTCCGTCGGCTTTGTGGTAGGTGATGTCGCTGTAATCGGCGACGGATTGCCAGTTGATTCCAGATGTGTGGAATTGCATAGAGTCCCTTTCTTTCAATGATAAGTTCCGATAATCTGTATTGCATGTTCCGAAGTTATAGCACCATTTGCCATCGAACCATCTGGTCTTATTATGATAGACCCTTACTCAGCCAAAGAGTTTCAAACATCACTTCTTACGCAATACGCAATACGCTATCCTCTCAGTCGTCGCCCAATCTCCCGCCTCCTCACCTCATCCCGCGCCCCATCTGTGCGAATTTCGATCACCGTGGGCGTTGTCGTGTCGATAGAGCGGGACAGGGCTTGCTGCAACGCATCCCGGCTATCTACTTGCGCGTAGTCAAGCCCGTACATGCGAATCACCGGTGCAAAGTCCAAGCCGTGGGGGGTGAGGAAGAGGCGGGTGAAGGCCGGTTCCTGGCCCGCGATGGGCAGGCGGCGGAAGATGCTGCCCCCGTCGTTGTTGAGCAGGACGATCGTCACGTTGGTCAGATTTTGCTGCTTGACGGCCAACAGACCGTTTAGATCGTGGTAGAACGAAATGTCCCCGATGAGTAGCACCGTCGGTGTAGAAGGGTTGGCCGCGGCCACCCCCAACGCGCCGGAAACCACCCCGTCGATGCCACTGGCCCCCCGGTTGCCGTAGATGTGGAGTCGTTTGCTGCTGGGTTGGGCAAACTGGTCCACATGACGAATGGGCAGACTGTTGCCCACAAAGAACTGTGCCCCGTCGGGCAGGGCATCCACCAGTGTCGCGACCGCAGCCACATCGAACCATTTTTCGTGTAGCGAAACAGATGCCTGCTGCCAGAAACTGTGCTCGGTCGTCGTCAGTTGCCGGGTCCACTCACTCTCGCCCCGGTTGATGCGTTGCGCCAGGCCGCGGCATGTCAGCGTCTCATCGGCCTGCACATAATCGCTCACCCTGTGGCTATCATCCGACCAAACACCGTCGGAACGAATATGAATGCAGGGGGGGGCGAATTGCGAATTGCGGGTTTCGGACTGTGGATCGTCGTCCGTCGTCTGCCGTCGGTCGTCAATCTCTGCTTTTTCCAACCATTCATTTAGCCACTTACTCGTCGGCACCGCGCCAAAGCGCACTACAATCTCCGGTTGCCCCCAGCCCGGATCGCCGTTGAGCAGGGTCTCATAGCAGGAGATGATTGGTGTCTCTTGCGTGT
>JAHEML010000362.1:3283-4947 GCA_024643705.1 Caldilineaceae bacterium
GCGGATCGGCGAAAATGGGATAGCCACTGCGCCGGGCCAACTCCGCCACTGCGTTGGGGAACTCGCCGCCGGGGCAGCGGGGACCACACACAATCACGCCCCGTTCGTGGGTCGCGATCAGGTGGGCTAGTTCATCGATTTGATAGGGCGTTGGATGGATGATCCCGTGTTTGATTCGTGTAGTCATAATTAGTCCGAAGTCAGGAGCATATGGCCCGGTTGGTTCCAGCGGCTTGCGGAAGGGCAAATTGAGATGAACCGGCCCCTTGGTTATTCCATCGGCTATGGCCAGGGCGCGGGCCGCCGTGGTGCGCAAATTCCTCAAGGCCACGGCAGGCGGATCACCTTCGGGCAGGGCCGCGTCCACCGCCCACAACACATGATCCCCGTATAGCTTCACCTGATCGATCGTCTGGTTGGCCCCGCTGTGGCGCAGTTCCGGCGGGCGATCTGCTGTCAGCACCAACAGGGGCACGTTCGACATCTGGGCTTCCACCACCGCAGGGTGAAACTCCACGGCAGCCGTGCCCGATGTGCAGACCAGCGCCACGGGTCGTTCTGTCGCCAGGGCCAGCCCCAGCGCGTAGAAGCTGGCGCAGCGCTCGTCTAAATGGAGATGAACGGTCACGTCCGGGTGGGCGTCGAAAGCCAGGGTCAGGGGCGTGGAGCGGGAGCCGGGCGCAATGCAGACATCCCGCAGCCCCGCGCCGGCCAGGGCGTGGACGAGGGTTTCGGCATAGAGAAGGGAGGGGTTTGTATATGGATTCGGGTGACTCACGTAGCACTTGTCCGTGATGCGTGAAGCGTGAAACGTGAATTCAGACGGCGAACTCACGTTTCACGCTTCGTTGGGTCTACCGGTTTGATTCGGTGTTTAGCACACTCAACATCGGCTTAAACTTCCATCCCGTCTCATCCCACTCTTTCTGGGCAATGGAATCGGGCACAATGCCGCCGCCCGCGTAGAGCCAGGCCCGCTTGCCCTGCACCACAGCCGAGCGGATGGCAACGGCGAACGTGCCGTCCATGTTGGCATCGATCCAGCCCACGGGGGCCGCGTACCAGCCGCGCAGGGTGGGTTCGTGTTTCTGGATGAAGTCCAGGGCCAGCTCTCGCGGGCTGCCACCCAGCGCTGGGGTGGGGTGAAGCAGCTCCAGCAAGGGCAGAACACCCGCCGCTTTCTTTAGCAGGCCGGTCACCGGCGTGTACAAATGGTGGATGTTGCTGAGAGTGAGTAGCTGGGGTTCATCGGCCATGTCCAATTGCGCGGTGATAGGCAAAAGGCGGCGGCGTAGCACCTCGACCACAAGCGCGTGTTCGTGACGGTCTTTGGCCGAAGCCAATAGCTCTGCACCGTTGGCCTCGTCCCCTTCGGGTGTGGTTCCTCTGGGTGCAGACCCAGCCAGCCCCATGCTTTCCACGTGATTACCCTGCACCCGTACCAATAATTCGGGCGGCGCACCCAGAAAGGCGTGATGGGGGCGGGGTTCAAACAGAAAAATGTAGCAGCCGGGATAGCGATCCTCTAGCTGAGCCAGGGCCGCGTCAGTGTCGATGGGTCGGCTGCTGCGCATCTGGCAGATGCGCGAGAGAACGACCTTTTTCAGGCGCGAGCTTTGGAAGGCAGAGCAGGCAGTCTCGATCATTTTCTCCCACTCGCTGTA
>JAHEML010000363.1 GCA_024643705.1 Caldilineaceae bacterium
TCGTCCAAGCCACATGGACCGGCGATATGGAATCGATGATCGCCAAGCATGAAAACTTTGCCCGCCAGGCCGCCACCGCAGGCAGCCAGGTCATCTGCTTTCAGGAACTTTTCTACGGCCCTTATTTTTGCCAGGTGCAGGATCGCAAGTTCTACACCTACACCGAAGCCATCCCCAACGGGCCGACGACCGAGCGCATGCAAAAGCTGGCTCAAGAGACGGGAATGGTGCTGATCGTGCCTATGTATGAGGAGGAGAAACCGGGCCTCTATTACAACACCGCCGCTGTCATCGACGCCGACGGGCGCTATCTGGGCAAATATCGCAAGACCCACCTGCCCCATCTGCCCGGCTTTTGGGAGAAATTTTACTTTCGCCCCGGCAACCTTGGCTACCCCGTTTTCGACACCGCGGTGGGCAAGGTGGGCGTCTACATCTGCTACGACCGCCACTTTCCCGAAGGCGCGCGCTGCCTGGGGCTGAACGGTGCCGAGATCGTCTTCATCCCTTCCGCCACCTCTCGCGGACTTTCCCAACACCTGTGGCGCATCGAGCAGACCAGCCACGCCATTGCCAACGGCTATTTTGTGGGCACAATCAACCGGGTGGGCATCGAAGCCGAGATCGGCGACAACGACTTCTACGGCCAGAGCTACTTCTGCACACCCCGGGGCGAATTTGTCACCACCCTGGGCAACCGGGACGATCTGCCCGGCCAGGGTGATGCCTTCCGCGAAGAGTTGATCATCCGCGATCTGAACATGGACCTGATCCAGGAAGTGCGCCAGACGTGGCAGTTCTATCGGGATCGCAGGCCGGAGATGTATGGGGAGATTACGGAGTTGTAGTTTGGCTGGAGACAGAACAGCTCATGGTAAACCGTGAAACGTGAGAGCGCCTTCCGCACGCTTCACGTTTCACATTTTCATCGACCTTTGTGCAAAAGGAAGAGGCAATGCAAACACTCATCAAAAATGGCACCATCATCACCGCATCGGACACCATCCAGGCGGATGTATTGATCGACGGGGAGCAGGTGGCACTGATCGGGCGCAACCTGCCCCAAGGGGACGCGACTGTCATCGACGCCACAGGCAAGCTGCTTCTGCCCGGCGGCATCGACGTTCACACCCATCTGGAGCTACCCTTTGGCGGCACGCTCTCGTCGGACGACTACTTCACCGGCCAGCGGGCCGCGGCCTTTGGCGGCACAACCAGCCATATTGACTTTGTGATCCAGCCTAAAGGGGGCAGCCTGAAGGAAGGCGTGGATGCCTGGCACGCCAAAGCGGAGGACAAAGCCGTGATCGACTACGGCTTTCACGTCGCCATCACTGACCTGCGGGACGAAGTGATGGCTGAAATCCCGTCCATGGTGGACGAGGGCATCACCAGTTTGAAGCTCTTTATGGCCTACAAAGGCGTCCTGCAGGTGGACGATACAACCCTCTTCCGGGCTATGCAGGTGGCCGCCGAACATGGCCTGCTGGTGATGGTCCATGCCGAAAATGGGGACGTGATCGCCGAATTGACCGATGGTTTGCTGGCCGCGGGCAAGACAGCGCCCAAATATCATGGGGTGGCCCATCCGGCCATGGCCGAAGCCGAAGCCACGGGCCGGGCCGTCGCCCTGGCAGGGATCAGCGGCGCGTCGTTGTATGTCGTCCACATGACCTGCGAGGAATCTCTGGAGCAGTTGGCCCTGGGCCGGGCCAAAGGTTTCCGGGTGATGGGAGAGAGTTGCACCCAATATCTCTATATCTTCGAGGACGACCTGGCCCGTCCCGGTTTTGAAGGGGCAAAGTTTGTCTGTTCGCCCCCGGTGCGCCAGCCGAAAGATGCGCCGTTTCTGTGGAAGGCTCTGGCCGACGGAACTCTGCAAGTCATCTCCACGGATCACTGCCCTTTCTGGTATCAGGGCGGCGTGGATGGGCGAATCCCCGGCAAGGAACTGGGCAAACAAGGCTTTCACAATATCCCCAACGGTATGCCGGGCATCGAAGACCGCATGGCGGTGATGTGGCACGGGGGTGTAAATGGAGGGCGCTACAGCCCCAATCGTTTCGTGGAGATCACCGCCACCAACCCGGCCAAGATTTTTGGACTCTACCCCCGCAAAGGCACCATCGCCCCCGGCTGTGATGGGGATATTGTGATCTGGGACCCGGAGAAGGAGCATACGATTACAGCCGCCACCCACCATATGAACACCGACTATAATGTCTACGAAGGCATGACTGTGCACGGCTGGCCGGAGAAGGTTCTCCTGCGGGGGCGGCTACTTGTAGACGGAGACGATTGGCTGGGTGAGCGGGGCAGCGGGCAGTTTTTGCGACGGCGGCCTTTTGGAGAGGTTCTTTGAATCAAGAAAATGGTCTGGCATGGTCACACTGGGAAAGAGCAACGAGGGCGACAACGTGGTTAAATTAAAGGTGCTTGGGGCTGCAATCCTGGGAAAAATATCGTGAAACCAAAAATATAATAACTCGTTGAAAAGTCCTTCCAGGAACTCATCTTTGGTGCGCGCTATTCCAATTTAGAGTAAAAGTGTTGAAATAAGGTTGACAAAAAGGAAATCACCTGATATATTTAGTCAGACGGCTTAGTAAATTGAGTGATTTAATATGAATACGAAACCCAAACCTATCTCTCAGACCATTAGTTTCTCAATTGCGCGTGTTGGCACAGCACACAGCTACCGCGCTGGTAAGTTGCTGTCCGATATTGGGCTGTACCTTGGGCAAGAAATGGTCATGCAATATTTATGGCAAGAAGACAATTTAACACAATCACAGTTGGCCAATAAAATTGGCGTACAATTACAAACAATTCATAAAATGGTTCGGCGTATGGAAAGAGCGGGATTGGTGACCAAACAGGAAGATCAAGCGGATCGCAGGGTGTCCCGCATTCAACTCACCCCTAAAGGTCGTGAATTGCAAACGGCGACTGAAGATGTGTGGGCACAACTGGAACAAGAGACGCTCGCTGATTTCACAGTAGAGGAACAATATATACTCAAGCGTTTATTGCATAAGTTAGAAGTGAATCTTTGGCAGGAATAATAGCGCATTTTTTTGTGCATATTACTCAGCCGTCTTACAATTCAATCCAAGAATAGGGAGAAACGAATGAGTTCCAAAACAAATTCAACACGAATAAGTTCAATCGGCACCATCTTGTTCAATGCATTGATAGCAGGTGTGATCGCCGCTGTCATCAATGTGATTATCTTTTTCATCGGTCGTGGCGTGGTAGGCGGTATTGATTTTGATATGAACATGACCGGTGAATTTGCACCAATGCCTTTCTTTGTGCCCATTGTCGCATCCTTGCTGCCCATGTTATTGGCAGGCATCGGTTTATGGATTGCGCGTCGATTCATTCCCCGAGGCAATCTGGTTTTTATAATCGTTGCGGCTATCCTGGTGTTGCTTTCACTGGCTACTCCATTCAATGGACAAATTGCAACTCAGAGTGCTTCGATTGTCCTATTAGTGATGCATCTGGTCGTTGGTGCGTTGATGACTGGTTACCTGGCACAACGCTGACCTGTGAATCTGAAGTGCTACATATATCAACCCGAGAGGAGAAACAGATGACAAATAAGCTGAAACTGGGGCTGGTCGGTGCTGACGCGGCGGGCAGGGGCTGGGGACCCGCGGCACATATGCCTGCGCTACGCGGAATCGCGCAGATTGAGTTGGCGGCGCTCTGTACCAGCCGCCCTGAATCAGCGGCAGCCGCCGCAAAGGCGTATGGCATTCGGGCTTACCATGATATTAACGAGATGGTCGCCCAGCCAGACATAGACATCATCTCTACGGTGGTAAGGATACCCAACCATTATGAGGTTGTGATGGCGGCGTTGAATGCGGGCAAGCACGTTTACTGCGAGTGGCCGCTGGGGGCCAGCCTGGCCGAAACCGAGGAGATGGCCGCTGTCGCCCGCGATAAGGGGGTCGTGACGGCGATTGGACTTCAAGGGCGGCACGATCCAACTCTGACTTACATCAAAGAACTCTACGACCAGGGCTGGTTGGGCGAACTCCATTTGGTGGATATGACGATGCGGACAACCAGCACGCAAGAGCGTCCCTCTAAAAGGGAGTATGAGCGGGAAATCAGCAAGGGCGCCCACCTATTTAATATCATCGGCGGACATACGCTGGACCATCTTGTCTATTGCTTTGGTCCGCTATTCGAGCTGTCGGCCAGGGTGGCGACGCGCGTAAAGCAGCTACGCATGGTGGATACCGGTGAAATGGTGGATGCACAGACGCCGGACAATGTATTGCTAAACGGCGTGCTTGCCAATGGGGGGCTGCTGAATTATCAGATAACGTCCGTTCCCTTCCAGGCAGATGGCTGGCGCATGGCAGTCTATGGCAGCAAGGGAACACTCATCGCCACGACACAAGGGCTGCCACAAATCACACCGGTCACTCTGTTGGGTGCTCAGGGCAACGAGACGCTTAGCAAGTTGCCTGTGCCTGAACGCCTGCGCTTTGTGCCTGAGGCCGTACCATTTGGCCCGCCACAAAACGTCGGCCAAGCCTATGTACGCATGGCAGAAGCAATCCTTGAAGGCAAGACGTTCAACCCAAGCTTTGAAGATGCATTGGCGGTGCACAAGCTACTAGAAGCAATCCAGCGCTCCTCGGATGAGGGTTGCATCGTCAAGTTGGGCTAGACATTAGCCTAGACAATCGTGATATGAGACCGCAGGAAATTTAGAAGGCAATGTTCACCAAATATTCAAATGTAAACCGTTGATGAAACAGGATAATACTATGGCTTCTAAAATTATGTTCAAAACATCTGCAATTCTTTGGGGAATTTGGGGTATCGTCCATCTATTGGGAGGTATCAGCATGATATTTACCCTGCAGAATGGCGTTGATGGGCTACCAGAGTCCGTATTG
>JAHEML010000364.1 GCA_024643705.1 Caldilineaceae bacterium
TCCACGTCGATGCGCAGAATTTTGCCCAGTAGATCGCCCAAATCCTGGGCGCGGTTGTCCGGATCACCCTGGCCGCCGCCATCGCCCACGCCGATGTAGAGAAAGCCGTCGGGTCCGAAGGCCAGACCGCCGCCATTGTGATTGCTCCGGGGCTGATCGTAGACCAGGAGTATCTCTTCGCTGGCTGGGTCTGCCACGGTTGGGTCGGCGCTCAGGTGGAAGCGGCTGACCCGGCTCTGCAAATCGCCCAGGGCCTCGGTGGTGTAGTTGACGTAGAAGTAGCCCTTTTGCGGGTAATCCGGGGGCAATGCCATCCCCAGCAGCCCTTTCTCGCGGCAACAGTCCACCCGCTCGCTGATGTCGAGCAGAGGCTCCGGCTCGATCTGCCCATCGCCAACAGCCAGCACCCGGCCCGCCTGCTCCACCACAAAGAGGCGTCCGCTGCCATCGTTGGGGTCGACCAGGTCGACGGGTGACACGAAGCCACTGATCACCATTGTCAGTGTAATCGCGGGCCAGGGGGGAAGGACCGATGGGGTTTGGGTTTCTGCTTTGCTCACCACGGGCAAATGGATGATCTCTTCTGCTTGAGTGGGCGTGCCGCAGCCACACAGGGCAAAGGCGACAACAGCCAGCAGAACCCACGATATCATCAAATATGTGGTCTTCAAATTCACCTTGTCATCCTGTCATCTTGTCACTTCAGCGCGGCACATCGATCCCGGCCAACACCCGGCGGATCGCGGCGTCGGGGTCAATGCCTTCGATCTCGGCCTCTGGGCGCAAAATGATGCGGTGGCGCAAAACCGGCGCGGCCAGGGGTTTCACGTCGTCGGGGGTCACATAGTCGCGGCCTTGCAGCGCCGCGTGGACTTTGGATGTTTGCAACAGGGCGATCGACGCGCGTGGACTACCGCCTAATAGCAGATCGGGACTGCGTCGGGTGGCGGTGACCAGCCGGGTGATATAGGCCAGGATGCCCGGCTCCACGGTGACGGCCTGAATCTCGGCGCGGTGACCGGCCATTTCGTCTCCTCGGATCATCGGTTGCAGACCCAGCGCATCCAGTTTGTGGGCGTCGAAGCCGGTGTGATAGCGGCGCAGCACCTCTTCTTCCGCCTCCGCCGGGGGGTAATCCACCCGCACCTTGAAGAGAAAACGGTCCAACTGGGCTTCGGGCAGCGGGTAAGTTCCCTCATATTCCACCGGGTTCTGAGTTGCCAGCACCATAAAGGTGTCGCCCAATGGGTAGCCAGTACCGTCGATGGTCACCTGGCGCTCCTCCATGGCTTCCAGCAGCGCGGACTGGGTTTTGGCCGGGGCGCGGTTGATCTCGTCTGCCAACAAAATTTGGGTGAAGATTGGCCCTTGGCGCAGGTTGAAGCTGCCGCTGTTCAGATCGAAAACCTGGGTTCCCACCACGTCGCTGGGCATCAGGTCGGCGGTGAATTGAATGCGCCCATACTCCGCATCGATCAGCCGGGCCAGGGTTTTGGCGAGCAGGGTTTTGGCCGTGCCCGGAACACCCTCCAGCAGGACATGGCCGCCAGCAAAAAAGGCAATGACCACCTGTTCAAAGACGGCGTCCTGGCCGACGATGACTTTGGCTGCTTCGCTGCGCAGTTGGGAAAAGAGTGTGGAAAGGGTCACGGGTGGGTCCTCGAATAAGATTGATCTTAACCACGAAGGCACAAAAACACGAAGGATTCTCAAAAACTTCTTTTCTTCTTTGTGCCTTCGTGTCTTTGTGGTTTCTACTTTATGGTTCCTGCTTTGTGGCTGCTGCTGCACAAGGCCATTGTATCCCATACCCCTGAGAAATGTGTAAGGCATGTATCTTTTGCATTCTGTGAACCCCCCAAAATTGTGAGCGCGTGGGGTGCTGTACTATAATTAAGGATGAAATTCTTCGTTCTTTGTCCTTTCTTCCTACCGGCTGGGAGAGTTGAGGTCACCCCCTTCGCAACGATGCGTTCCCCTGTCGATGATGACGCAGCCGTATTGAACCCAACGCCAGATTTTCTTGAGCAGAAAGCATTTGAATGACCAAACGACTCGGAGTTTTGACCAGCGGCGGTGACGCTCAAGGGATGAACGCTGCCATCCGTTCGGCCGTGCGGGCCGCGCTTGATCGGGGCGCAGAGGTCTACGGTATCTACGAAGGATACCAAGGGATGATCCAGGGCGGCAAGTACATTCGCCCGGTGGATTGGGCAGCCAGTGGCGGCATTTTGCACAAAGGCGGCACTATTTTCGGCACAGCCCGCAGCCCCGAATTCCGCACACGGGATGGTCGGCGCAAAGCCGTGCGCAACCTGTTGCTCTACGGCATCGACCGGCTGGTGATCATCGGTGGTGACGGCAGCTTGACCGGGGCCAACACCCTGCGCCAGGAATGGAAATCTCTCTGCCAGGAATTGGTGGATGCGGGCGAAATCGAGCAATCTCTGGCCGATGCCCACCCGTACCTGACGGTTGCTGGCCTGGTTGGCTCCATCGACAACGACATGTATGGCACAGATATGACCATCGGCGCGGACAGCGCGTTGCACCGGATCACAGATGCCATCGATGCCATTACCAGCACCGCGGCCAGCCATCAGCGGGCTTTTGTAGTGGAAGTAATGGGGCGCAATTGCGGCTATCTGGCCCTGATGGGCGCGCTGGCCTCTGGCGCAGATTGGGTGTTGATCCCAGAGACCCCTCCCAACCTGGATGATTGGCAAGAGAAGATGTGCGCGATTCTTAGCGAAGGGCGCAAAGTGGGCCGCCGGGACAGCATTGTGGTGGTGGCCGAAGGCGCGCAGGATCGTCACGGAAACCCCATCACCTGCGACATGGTCAAGGCGGCGCTGGAGTCCCACCTGGGCGAGGATGCCCGGGTGACTGTGCTGGGCCATGTACAGCGGGGTGGTTCGCCCAGCGCCTACGATCGGGTCTTGAGCACCCTGGTGGGTGTGGCCGCGGCCCGGATTGCGTTGGATGCCGGCGAAGGCGACGAATCCATGCTGGTGGGGATTCATCACAACAAGATTACCCTTTCACCCCTGATGGAGTGTGTGAACAAAACCCATGAACTGAACGATGCTGTGCGCGGGCTGGATTTTGCCAAAGCTATGGAATTGCGGGGCAAGAATTTTCAAGACTCTTTCCGTATCCTGCGCACGCTGATTCGTTCCATGCCCCACCCACCCTTGCCCGGTAAAGAGCGCATTCGGTTTGCCATTCTCAACGCCAGCGGCCCTGCACCAGGGATGAATGCCGCGGTGCGCGTGGCGGTTCGGCTAGCCGTAGACAAAGGTCACATCCCCGTCGGCGTCTTTCGGGGGATGCGGGGGCTGATCACCAACAATCTGCAAGAGATGGAATGGATGAGCGTCAACGGTTGGGCGCCGACAGGTGGCTCGGAGCTGGGAACCAGCCGCAAAGTTCCCAGCGGTGGCGATTTCTACGCTATTGCCCGCACCCTGGAAGAGCACAAGATCGACGCCATTCTCATGGTGGGCGGCTGGGCAGGCTATCAGTCCATGCTGCGGCTCTATCAAGAGCGGGCCAATTTTCCTGCGTTCAACATTCCCATCATCTGTGTGCCAGCCACCATCAACAACAATCTCCCCGGCACAGAGATATGCATCGGCTCAGATACGGCCCTCAACAGCATTGTGGAAGTAGTGGACAAAATTAAGCAGTCGGCGGTTGCTTCGAACCGCTGTTTTATTGTCGAAGTCATGGGGCGCTACTGCGGCTATCTGGCGCTGATGTCCGCCATTGCCACCGGGGCCGAGCGGGTCTACTTGCATGAAGAAGGAGTGACGCTGAAGGACTTGGAGCAGGATATTGCCATGCTGCGCGAGGGCTTTGAGCACGGCAAGCGGCTGGGGTTGATGATTCGCAGCGAGAATGCCAATCCGCTCTATACAACCCCTTTTTTGGCCGCGCTTTTTGAAGAAGAGGGTGGATCACTCTTTGATGTGCGTATCTCTGTTCTCGGCCATTTGCAACAAGGGGGCGACCCCACACCCTACGACCGAAACCTGGCCACTCGCCTGGCAGCCAGCGCCATCGACTTTATGGAAACCTATTACCAAAAAGGTGACAGAGACGAATCCGCAACCGCCATCGGGCTACAATCCGGCAATATCGGGTTCACACCGCTCTACGAAATCCCCCGGCTGATGGATGACAAAGCCCAGCGGCCCAAGGAACAATGGTGGATGGAACTGCGCCCCATTGCGCGTTTATTGGCCCAGCCAGGCCCTGGCTTCAATGCCGACAGACAGTGAGTATAGTGCCTGCTTTTGTGTATCGGATTTCGATCTGAGAGCGGCAGACCCAATTTCTAATTTTCATTCAAAGGAGTTTATCGTATGCGTATTGGTATCTTGACCGGTGGGGGCGACGTGCCTGGGTTGAACCCCTGTATGAAGGCCGTTGTCTACCGGGCCGAAGAAGAAGGCCACGAAGTTGTGGGTATTCGCCGGGGATGGGGCGGCCTGCTGGAATTGAACCGGGATGACCCGGAGAGTGTAGCTAAGAATACCCAACCCCTGAACAAACAGCTTGTGCGCACCATCGACCGCACCGGCGGCACATTTCTCCACTCCAGCCGCACCAATCCGGGCAAGGTGCGGCCCAAATCTGTGCCAGAATTTCTCAAAGACCCAGCCCATCTGGACGCCGAAGCCAAAGACCCCAGCCTGCGGGATTTTACCGTGCATGTGCTGAAAAACCTGGAGTTTCTTGGCATCGACAGGCTGATTCCCATCGGGGGCGACGACACCCTGAGCTACGGCGAACGGCTCCACAGCGAGGGCTTTCCAGTCATCGCCATCCCCAAAACCATGGACAACGACGTTTTCGGCACAGATTATTGCATCGGCTTCAGCACAGCCGTCACCCGTAGCGTACAGTTCATCCACCAGT
>JAHEML010000365.1 GCA_024643705.1 Caldilineaceae bacterium
CACGACGCAGAGGGTATCTTGCTGTCGCCCAGGGTGCGGGCTGACAAGGCGTTCTTCGATGCTGCGCCCAATTTGAAGGTGATTTCTACGTCCAGTGTGGGCTACGATCCCTTCGACATTGCCGAAGCCACCGCCCACGGGGTTGTGGTCTGCCACACGCCTGGCGTGTTGACAGATGCCGTTGCCAATCTGACTTTGGCCCTGATCCTGAATGTCTCCCTGCGGATGTTCGACAACGAAGCCCATGTGCGCAGTGGTGGTTGGGCACGCCGAGAGCAAGCGCCTCCCCTCGGAACCGACATTCAGGGCAAGATATTGGGCGTCATTGGTTATGGGCGCATCGGCCAGGAGGTGACGCGACGGATGCAGGCTCTGGGCATGAAGACGATCTGGTACGATATCTTCGACACCCCACACCCGGCCGCGCCCAAGAGCGAACGACGCTCCCTGGACGATCTGTTGGCCGAGTCGGACTTTGTCACCCTGCACACCAATTTGGATGCCAATTCCCGCCATCTGATTGGCGCGGCTGAACTGGATAGAATGAAGCCGACGGCCTACCTGATCAACACGGCCCGCGGTCCCCTGGTCGATCAGGTTGCACTGACCCAGGCGTTGCAGAATGGGGTGATTGCCGGTGCTGGTTTGGATGTGCTCGACGTGGAGCCGCCCGCCGTGGATGATCCCATTTTTACCCTACCCAATGTCATCTGTTTCCCCCACATTGGCTCGGCCACGGTGGAGACCCGACGCTCCATGCGCGAATTGGCCGTGGAGAATATGCTGGCTGTGTTGGCTGGCAAGAGACCGCCCGCGCCTGTCAATCCCGAAGCCATGGGATAGGGGCAAGGTTTGGCGTAGGGCAGGGGTACTGATTGTCGCAAAAGAAGGGTGAAACGTAAAACGTGAGAGCATCTTCCACTCTCACGTTTTACGTTTCACCCTTCTTTTTGTGCGCTTTGTCTTCGGCTTGTCAGCGTAGTGGTGATCTACCCCTTCACTGCACCGGCAGAGAGGCCGCCAACCACGTGGCGTTGGGCCAGGATGTAGAGAAGCACCACCGGCGTCATGGCGATCAACGAACCGGCCATCATGGGGCCAATCATGTAATAATCGGAGCGGTAGAAGTTTGCCAGCCCTACCGAGATCATCTTGTGCTGGTCGTCCTGAGCCAGCACCAGGGCAAAGATGTATTCGTTCCAGACGTTGTTGAAGATGAAGATGGCAGCAGTGATGATAGCTGGCAGCGACAGGGGGATTACGATGTGCCAAAGCGAGCGCAAACGGGTGCAACCGTCGATGAGGGATGCTTCTTCGATTTCTGACGAAAGGGTGCGCAGGTAGCCCATCATCAGCCAGGTGCAGAAGGGCACGCTGAAACTCATATTGGCAATGATCAAACCTGGGAAGGTGTCCTTTAGCCCAGCTTTGACGATGATCAGATACATGGGGATCAACATCAGCGAGCCGGGGATCAGATAGACAAAGAGGACGCCACGAGCCATGGCTGCCCGGCCTGGAAAACGCAGCCGGGTGAGCGCATAGGAAGCCAGCACAGAGACGACGACCACAATCGAAGTAGTGGAAATGGCGACCAGCAGCGTATTGCTCAAGTAGAGCGGGATGTGAAAATTGAATATGGCATCCCGGAAGTTACTGATTGTGGGGTCCCGAGGAATCCAGGTCAGTTCCGAGTATATTTCCGCCTCGAACTTAAAGGATGTGGTTACCATAAAGTAGAGTGGGAAGAGGATCATTGCGAAGAGAACCACAATGACCACCGTCGAGATCACACGGAAGACCGATTCTGGGATACGATCAACAATCTGTGTCATTGGGTGGCCTCCTTGTCCATATAACCCGCCACTGCCAACACCAGCAATCCAATCACCGGCAACATCATAATCGGCAGGGCTGCGCCTTCACCCAGGCGGAAATTCTGCATGGCAAGGTGGTAAGTGAGCAGGGGGAAGACTTCGGTCGCGTTGCTTGGCCCGCCGCCGGTCAGCAACATGGGAATTTCCAACGTGTTCATTGTCCAAATGGTCGAAAGCAGGATCACCACCCCCATCACCTGGCGCAGACCAGGCAACGTGATGTGGCGAAAACGCGCCATCCGCCCCGCTCCGTCCACTTTGGCCGCATCGTACAATTCCGGCGAAATCGTCTGCATACCGGCCAGGAAAGTGAGCGCGTAGAAGGGATAACCTTTCCAGACCATCACAAAGATGAGCAGTGCGACTGCGGTTCCTTTCTGGGCCAGGAAAGGGATATTTTCGCTGATGAATCCAAAGCTCATCAAAATCTGGTTGAGCAGCCCTGTTTGTCCGTCAAAAATCCAACGCCAGACCAGCACAATAATGTAGGTGGGGAGAATCCAGGGGAGCATAAAGACGCCGCGCAGGACATCCCGCCCCCGAAAGTTTTGGTTGAGCGAGGTGGCGAGGATCAGCCCAACTAGGGTCTTGATAGCGACCGCAGCAATGGTGATCAGCACCGTACGTGTCACCATTTCGGCAAAGCCAGGCCAACCCCAAATGTACTCATAGTTGGCAAAGCCGACCCAACGGCCTGGGCCGCGGCCCACCATACGGTCGGTAAAGCTGATGCGAATGGCCTCGACAAAGGGGTAACCGACCATTCCCAACACAACGAGAAGTGCCGGCGTTACCAATATCCAGCCTAGGCGCACGTCACCGGCAAAGAGGGCACGCTTTTTCTGTGGCCGCGCCGACTTCGACTTTGCCGCGGCGACCGGTCGTACTAAGGTATCTTGGCTCATTGGGGGCCTCTAGGGTTTGGCAAGCTGGCTGTGCTGGCTGAACAGTTGGGGAAAGTGAGCAACCGGGTTTTCCAAAAGACCCGGTTGCTCATTTTGCTTGAACAGAAGCCAGCGCAGGCAAAGATGCAATTCGCTAGACTTTAGAAGTATTTGGAGAAGACACGCTTGGAGAATTCATCGGCTTCGGCCACGGCTTCCTCTGGTGACCAACCATCGATCAACACACGCACGACCATGGAGCCGATGGGGGAATCTGGGCTACCGCTCAGTTCGGAGATAGCCGCGTTGTCGAAGGGAGCGGGATAGCCGGGGTAGGAGCCAATCTGGGCAGCCAGGTTGAACGCCTTGCGGGTTCCTGTCCACATGGGCAGGGCATCGTATTCGCTCAACACATTGGCCACAAAGCCCGCTTCCAGCCACGGCGCGTAGATTTCGCTGTCGAAGAGCGCGCGCACCAAGTCGCTGGCCTTCTCTTTTTCCTTCGATTTGTTGGACATGACAACCGTGTAGCGCAGGCTGGCGTCAGTGGTGTCGCGCAGGGCCTTGGGCTTGGGAGCCAGTCCCGTGTTCTCGGCCAGTTCGGGATCATTGGCCTGGGCTGCCACATAAATGGACGCCGCATTGATGACCAGCAGACCTTGTTTCTCCAGATAGAATTTGTTGTTGGCGGCGTAGTCATAGGCCGCTGCATCCGGCGGGAAGAGGCCCTGATCGTAGGCATCTTTGGCGAATTCCAGGGCGGCCACGGCTTCTGCCATCTTCTCGTCGGCCAGGATGATCTTTTCGCCGGTTTCGTCCCAGACATCTGCACCATAGTTGCGGAAGAGATCGGAGCACCAACCATCGTGGGTGAGCTTGACAATGCCAAAGCCCCAACCCCACAATTTGCTGCCCTGGTCTTCGCTCCACTGGGATGCCTGGACACAGAGGTCACGGGTCTCGTCCCAGGTCCACTGGCCTTCGGGCACAGTGATGCCAGCATCTGCAAAGACATCTTTGCGGAACTGCACCATGGGTGTGTCAATGGAGTAGGGCAGGAAAGGCACAACACCACCTCGATTGGAGAAGGTATCCAGCCGGGGCTGCCAACCGCCGTGGGCTTCGCCAATCTCTGTGAAGAGATCGTTCAGGGGTTCCAGCGCCTGGGCATCGTGCATTTGCAACGCGACACCGCCGTTGATAAACATGGCATCGGGCAGGGTACCTGCTTCGATAGAAGGCATGACCTTTTGTGCCATATTGGGGTCGGCATCGCGAGAGATGTCGATGGTGGCGTTGTTGGCCGCAGCCCATTCGTTCAACTTCGTTTGCATGATCTCATCTGCTTCGGGGGCAAATGTATTCCACATCCAGAATGACAGGGCGGTCGTTTCGGCAGGTGCAGCAGGTGCTTCACCGCCACCGGACGATGCTGGTGCTGCCTGGGGTGCTGCGGCTGGAGCAGCGCAACCGACGAGCAGTACACCGGCTGCCGCTACCGCGCTTGAACGCAGAAAATCACGACGAGAAAGCTTCTTCTGTGATACAGACATGCAGACATCTCCTTTTGTGAACGTGAATACTTCGATAGGAGTAATGGGGGTTGTGCTTACAAAGCGAGGGTATTGTACCGACTGGGAGAGAGCCTGTCAAACAGCAAAAATCTTCCGGGTTGGGGTCACCGCCAGACTGGAACTAACTTGCATCTCTTGACCCCTCCCCGAAAGATGGGATTTGTTCAGCATCATCCGAACCGGACTTTTTCCTTCCCCCTTTGCCTTTTGCCTTACTTCTTTTCCTTACGCTTCCCCCCTGACAAAAGCCATCACCCGTCCAGCCATGTCACCATCGATCCGTCCGCCCAGTTGCAACTCGGCCACAACTTCCGACAGCCGGTAGACCGCATGGCCGCGGATGCCCGCCGCCGCCAGGTTCGCCATCCCGCCCTGCTCCCGGTCAATGAGGACAATCGCGTCTTCCACAATCAGCCCCGCCTCCCGTAGCCGTTCCGCGCTTTGGATAAGGCTGCCCGCACTGGTGATCAGGTCTTCGATAATGACAACCCGTTCCTCAGCTTGCCAGATCCCCTCAATGGTTTTGCCCGTGCCGTATTGCTTCACCTCCTTGCGGGGGTAGATGAGGGGTACACCTGTCGCCAACG
>JAHEML010000366.1 GCA_024643705.1 Caldilineaceae bacterium
CGCCCGGCAAATTCTCCATCCAGTGCATTGAGATAGCGCAGATGGGGCATTACCCGTTGCGCGCCGCTGCCCTGTGCTGCGCCGCTGCCCTGTGCTGCGCCGCTGCCCTGTGCTGCGCCGCTGCCCTGTGCTGCGCCGCTGCCCTGTGCTGCGCCGCTGCCTCGCATTGTATCGCTGCTTTGCAGATCGAACAGCACCCCCACCGCTCGCACATCAGTCTCCGATAGCAGCAGTTCCGACGCTTCCGGTTTGAATGTGAAATAGGCTTCCAGGCGGATCGGCCCGACCTTGCGAAAAGTGGCCCGTTTGATCCCCACAGAAAAGCCGCCAGTTTGGGGACGAGTCGCCAGTTTCATCGCGTATGTACCGTTCAGCGAACCATCCGTGCCTGTATCCCAGACTGTCAGATTGCTGAGTTGGGGCGGGCGTAAATCCCGGTATGGAGGCAGAATCGAGTTGAGGGAATGCTCGTAGTTACCGATCAGCCCTGTCCAGCCACACATGCCCCGGTCGAAGTCGTCGGCGAAAAGGATGCGGGGCAGGGGATCGAAAGCAGAGAGGGCAGGGATTGGGGATTGGGTATTGGATATGAGGGTCATCGGTGAACTCCATATTGCGTATTGGGTATTCCGTAAACGACGCCAGACACTTGAAACCTGACACGATACACTACCACTTTTGCCTTCCCTTTTTGCCTTCTCTTGGTACGCTATTCTTTCAGCGCCAGATAGACCAGCACCGTCAGCGCCGTTTCTTCCCGCAGTTCCCCGGCCAGCCGCAGCCAGCCGCCGAAATGGGAGACCCGCACAAACGTCACCTCGTCCGCGACAGTGGGCAGATTGATGTGGTTTCCTTCGTCACACCAGTGCATCCCATCGGGCGAAATCTGCACACGGGCGTCGGCCCAGTCGTACTCGTCCAGCCCGTCTGCCGAGAGGCAGCGCACGAAAAAGATGGCTTCGCCAGCCCAGGCGCACTCGTAGGGCTCGCTGGCAAATTCGCCCCGCCAAGTGGTGTTGCGTTCAACAACAGATGTGTGGCTTTCCCGCATGGTTCCTCCTGCACCGTAGACTATTGGCTTGTGCTTCGTCAACTTACCCGAATTCGTTCCTCACCCGCGTAGATCGTCAATCGCTCGCCCCGCAGAAAGCCAACCAGTGTTACGCCGAACTCGCGGGCGACTTCCACAGCCAGGTTGCTGGGGGCAGAGACCGAGCAGACAATCGGCACGCCTGCCACGGTTGACTTTTGCAAAATCTCGTAGGAAGCCCGCCCGCTCACCAGCAGAATGCAGCCAGAGAGGGGCAACTTGCGGTTGAGCAATGCCCAGCCGACGACTTTGTCCACCGCATTGTGACGCCCCACATCCTCACGCAGGCACAGCAGTTCGCCGCTTGCGCTGAAAAGCCCTGCCGCGTGCAGCCCACCAGTGGCTTCGAAAAGCGCCTGTTCTGCCCGCAATTTGTCCGGCAACCCATAGAGCAGCGCTGATTCCACTATCGGTCCGGGTGGCAGGGCAGAACAGCAGCGCATCTCAAGCGCTTCCAAACTGGCTTTGCCGCAGACGCCGCAGGCACTCGTCGTGTAAAAATGGCGTTCCAGGGTTGCCAGTTCGGGCAGTTCGGGCAGATGCAGCCCCACGTTGACAATGTTGTAACGCTGCTCCGCATCCACCTCCGGGTCCACACAATAGGAGATATGACGGATCAGCCCCCGTTCGCTGATGATTCCTTCGCTGTGCAAAAAACCCGCGGCCAGTTCGAAATCGGCCCCCGGCGTGCGCATGGTCACGGCGACAGTTTGGGGCTGTCCACCCGCTTGCAGACGAATCTCCAGTGGCTCCTCCGCGGCCAGATGATCCAGCCGTTTGCGGGCGCGGCCCTGCTCCACAATCGTCACCGGCGCACGTACTTTGCTGCCAACACGATGGGTCATTGTGCAGTGTCCTCGCTTGAAGGTGGCAAAGTTGCCAATACTTCGGCAGGCGATAGGGCTGTCACAGCCGTCGCCGCCCGTGCCTGTTGCTCCTTGTCCAATGTCACCAGAATGGCTCCATAGCGTTGAGCCACTGCGATATAGACAGCATCGCTGCCGCGTACTTTGAGATCGGCGGCGATCTCAGAGGCGTGCCACCCAACAACCTCATTGAGGGGAATGAGCGTCAAATGGGGAATGTCGCGTACCCCTTCGGCGAATTCGAGAGCCAGGGCAGAGTCTTGATACACACGACCGATGCTGGCTGAAATTTCGGGCAAAAGCAGAGTCGGCGCGATGATAGGCTCTTGGCTGGTTTCCAGCCATTGCACGAACTGGGCACTTTCTATATGCCCTTCCTCGTACACATTGAACGCATTCAGAAAGACACTGGCATCGACCGTATAGAGAGTTGACATGAGTTATCGCCGTATTTCGTCGAGTGTTTCGGTCAAAGAACGCTGTGGACGAGGCAAGCGGGCCATCTTCTCTCTCAAAGCGGCCAAACGCATCCAACTCTCTTGCATTCCGGCGGCAACTTTCGGCGCATCGGATAACGGCATTAGCACCCCCACCGGTTTGCCCCGATAGGTGACTGTGTATTGAGCCTGTTCCTCCCGCACCCGGCGCACAATCTCCGAGGCATGGGTTTTCAAATCGCGCACGCCGATCTCTTCCATTTCTTCTCACTCCTGAAATGCAATGTGGTCACATCGAACATGACCGATGTGACCACATTGTAAAGCAATGGATGACAAGCAGTCAACCACCTGGGAATCAAAAGACAATCACCGAGCGCAATGTCTCGCCTGCTTTCATCGCATCAAAGGCAGCTTCGGTCTCTTCCAGACTGATCAGACGACTGACCAGTCCGTCCAGGTCCAGCTTGCCCTGGCGGTACCAGTCGGCCAGAATGGGGAAGTCTCGCGCCGGGATGCAGTTGCCATACCAGCAGACGGTCAGATTGCCGCCCACGTCAAACAAACGTTGCAACTCAATGTCCAGCCGGGGGCCGGGGCCAGGCACGCCGATGAGCACGCATGTCCCCGCCAAGTCACGGCAGAAGAGGGCCTGCTCCAGGGTTTTTGCTGTGCCCACCGCCTCGAAGGAATAATTCACCCCATTCCCATCGGTGATGGCCTTGATCGCCGCCACCGGATCGCCGTCGTTGGGGTTGACCGTGTGGGTTGCGCCGAAGTCTTTGGCCCATTCCAGCTTCTGCGGGTCGATGTCTACGGCGATGATCGTTGTGGCCCCGGCAATGCGTGCGCCCTGGATCACGCTGTCGCCCACGCCGCCGCAGCCAAAGACGGCAACACTGCTCCCCTGGCGCACATCAGCCGAGTAAAGCGCCGCGCCTACGCCGGTCATCACGCCGCAGCCGATCAGCGACATGGGTGCGGCAGGAAGATCATCCGCATATTTGACACACTGCACTTCGTTGACAAGGGTGTGGGTGCAAAATGTGCCGATGCCCAGCGCGGCGTTGAGCACTTCGCCATCCTTGCCCCGCATTTTGCCGTCGGCGTGCAAGCTGGATGCACAATAGTTGTGCTCGCCCCGCAGACAGAAGCGGCACTCGCCACAAGGTGCACGCCAGTTGAGCATCACCGAATCGCCCACTGCCACGCGGGTGACAGCCGAGCCGACCGCTTCCACAATGCCCGCGCCTTCGTGGCCGAGCAGAAAGGGAAAGCCATCGGTTCCGTAGGTTCCGGTCTTGATGCCTAAGTCTGTGTGGCAGACGCCGGAAGCCAGAATGCGCACAACCACATCCCGTGGGCCTGGGTCGTCGATGGTGAATTCTTCGATGCTGACTGGTGCATCTGGGATGCGGGCAATTGCGCCGCGTGCTTGGATGGGCATGTGGATTCTCCTCTGGTCATTGGATGATTGGTCGAACAGTTAATGGCAGCAGTCGTCGGCGTTGGACCGACAATAACAAGATGCGCCGATGGCTACATCGGCCCGGGCCGCGGCCAGATCGAGCCGGGGCTGGAAGATGGCCGCTTCTTCGTGCTTGCCCAGGTTGTGCAAACATTCCACAAAGCCGTGCAGGCTCCACACGTTGTTTGGGTGCTGGGCTGGTCGGTGTAACGTGTTGTCCAATCCCAGATCGGCCCGGTAGACTGCTTCGGCTTCTGCCACGCGGCCCTGTTCCAACAGCAGCGCTCCCAGGGCGTGGCGGGCGGGCTGCATCCAACCCCACGGCTCGGCATAGGGAAGATTATCGTCCAGCGTCACGGCTTGGCGCAAATGAGCAAAGGCGCTCTCGAAATGGCCCTTGCGGTAGTCGATCTCGCCAGCCAGCATCGCCTCGGCGATGGCGAGGAGGTCTACACATTTGTTGTTGAAGAGCATCCGGCTATCGGGCACGGCGGCAAAGGCCAAACGGAATGACTCTTGCTCTTCCTCCGCTTGTTCAACCCGGCCACTGGCCGCATGGGCCACCCCTTTGGCGTAGTGGAGCATGGCAGTGGTGACACAGTAGAGAGTTGGGTCTTTGGGCAATGGTTCGGCGATAATCTCCTCCCATTTGCCAAAACGCACCAGCACATGCACCCGCGCCGGAATATAGCCTTCCAGATAATCGGCCGGCATACCGTCGAAGGCACGCAGCAACTCCTCCGGAATGGTGGTGATCAATTCGTCGGCGGCTTCTAATGCAGGGCGCAACTGACCCAGAAACATGGCCGCATATAATTTGAAGTGGTAGTTGTGGCAGCGATAGGAGGTGTGGGGATCGAATGGCCCTTCGCGCTGCAAGAACTTGCGGTCCGCTACGATGGCCCGGGTGTTGGCGACCACGGCCGCGTGATAATCGCCGCACAGTACATCGATGTGCGAGGGCATGTGCAGCAGGTGGCCCGTATCGGGGATCATCTCGCGCAGGGCATCGGCGGCCCGCAGCGCCCTCTCCGGGTGGGGCGACATCT
>JAHEML010000367.1 GCA_024643705.1 Caldilineaceae bacterium
AGATTGGTGGCTATTGTGGTTTTGCCTTCTCCCGGCCCCGCGCTGGTGACAACCAAACTCTTCAGTTGGCGCCCTACACTGCTAAAGCGAATGCTGGTGCGTAGAGCGCGAAAGCTTTCAGAAACGGGCGTGCTGGTCTCGGATAAAACCAGTACACCCTCCGTCTGCTTTTTGTTCAGCATCACATCCGGGAAAACAGCAAGCGGCGACTGGCCTACCAGGGCTTCCAGTTCTGCGGGGCTTTTCACGGTGTAGTCCAGGTATTCCAGAGCGAAGGCTAAAACAACTCCAACCAACAGCGCCATTGCCGCCGCCAACAAAATATCCCGCACTTGCCGGGTATTGACAGGGCTGGTTGGCAGAGGCGCTGCTTCGATCACGCTGACAGTGTTGATCAGATTGCTGGCCGCCACAGGTTGCAGGGATATCTGATCCGACATGATGGCAAGTAGCCGTTCTTCGTAGCCGCTGAGTTGCTCCTGCACCTGACCGAGCAGTTCATCCCGGGCCGTGGACGGCGGTTGGCCGCGAATCTGGTCCGTCTGTTCGCGCAACCCAGCCACCTGCTGCTCGTAGTATTGGCGTTCTCGCTCCAGCTTTTCCCGCAGAAGGGCCTGCATTTCGCCGTTTTCGCTGGCTGATTGGCGTGCGGCCAACTGTTCGCGCTGCTGAGCCAGATTTTCCTCGATAAAATTATTGGCGATCACAGATGCCAACAATTGTGCCCGTTCGGGGGTGGAGCTACTGGCGGTGATTTCGAAAAATTGTGTGCCTTCCACAACCTTCGCCTCGACAGAGCGCACCAGTTCACCGGCGCTGATATTGAGTTCCTCCCGCTTGATCACCAGCTCGGCGAAGGTGCGGGTTCCCAAATAGCGGGTATAGGTCTGGGCCAGTTGGCTTGTGCGATCCGAGAGATATTGGGGCAAAAGAGATTCTTGGCTGGCCGCGGGGCTAAGCAGCAGAGTAACGGTGCTGCGGTAGACTGGCGCCTGCCTGCTTGTGTAGTAAAAAGCACTGGCGAGACCGACCAGAAGAAGGAGCAGCAACAGCCACCATCGTTTGAGGATAATGCGCAGATATTGGTTCAGTTCCACGAGCTATTCTTCGCCTCCGGGCAAAGCTCCGCCGTTCCTGCGCGCCTTTTTTGCTGAAGAAATGGTGGCAAGTTGCTCTTCTCTCTTTCCGATTGTCCCAATCCGACGCCTGGCGTCTGTGGTCATCCACGCTTCCGCTGGTCAATAGGGACGATCTCGCTTGTCCCCAATTCCACACGATTCCAGGAACCGAGCACATGCAGTAGCACCTGCACCCGATCCTTCGACTTCAATCCCTTTTGAAAAATTGCATCCAACCCCACAAAAGGGCCTTTGACGATCTCCACATACTCGCCGGCGCGGAAACGCCACTCTCCCGGATGCAACACCTGCTCGTCGAAAGGCTCCATCCGCTGGCGCAACTCTGCAATAGCTTCGTCCGGCACAACGGCAGGCCTATCGCCAAAATGGACGATTGTACGTACCCCAGCCAACCACTGCAATGTCAACGAGTCGCCCACCCTTGCATCAAACCGGGCAAATAGATAGTGGGGGAAAAATGGTTCCACCCGGATTCCTCTGCCATAGCCCCGCTCCAGTTGCACCACAGGGAAAAAGGTCTCAATATCCCGTTCGATCAAAAGCCGATTGACCTGAGGTTCCTTATGGGGTTTTGTATACAACAGATGCCACTGCGCCATTTTGATCCCAGACGTGACTACGTAAAAAGCCTTTTGAACCACTGATTTCACTGATAGGCACAGACATCGGCAGATACTCTCCTGAATTTCTTTGCATCCCTATGCGTCAAAACTGAACCTATTGCAGTGGTGTCAACCGTGGTTTCGTCAAGCAACAAACAACATGCAGTCTACCAATAAATCTACCTTTCACCAAAGCAGGTAGTGCCAACACAGGCCAACCCAAGCGCCCTGCTCTGTGCTGTAGGCTTGCTTGTTGTAAAGCATTTTCGATATCAATTTCGGATACGGAGAAGTCATCACACCGTTGCCAAAGCCTGGAATCTTGCGGGATTCTGAATAGCTCGCCAACAAAAAAGTCTGAGATCAACTTGGAGAGTGATGGTACGCAGAGGGGCCTGGAGTGTGTTGAACTGTTGCGATGTGAGCCTTGCACTTATGCTACAACTTCAGCAGTGAGTATGCTTCATATTCCGCCACGAGTCAAATAGAAAGCTGAACGTATGCTGCATAGTGGTCTGCGACAGAAGTACAGCCCACCACCATCTCTTGTCTCCCGCTCATCCTGCCAGCGGTCTCGACGCATACGGCTCTTTGCTGATCAGTTGCGCTGTCATGCCACCGTCGGCGAAGATGTTGGCCCCGGTGATCGATCCGCTGCGCTCGCTGAGCAAAAAAGCAGCCAGTTCGCCGATCTCTTCTGCTTCGATCACCCGGCCAATGGGGATGTTGGCGCGCCAATAGTCCAAACATTCTTCCGCGCTGGGTGCGGCATCCTGAATATCTTGCCAGATTTGGGTGTTGAGCAGCCCAGGCGAAATGGCGTTGACCCGGATTCCCTGGGATGCCAGTTCCACAGCCAAACTTTTGCCCATACCCACTACGCCAGCCTTGGCCGCGTCGTAGGGGCCGGCGCCAGGCAGGGCAGCCTGGGAATGAACACTGGCAATGTTGACAATGCTTCCCCCTGGCCGCTCTTGAGCAAGCATCTGCTGGCAGACCTTCTGGCTGAGAAAGAAGACAGCGCGCAAGTCCACCCGAATAATGCGCTCCCATTCGGCTGGGGTCGTGTCAAGAAAGGGCTTGGCAAAATTGATACCAGCGTTGTTGACCAAACCATCGATGCGGCCAAAGCGAGCAATCGTCTGTGTCACCAGCTGGCCTTGTTCGTCGTCGTCGCCCACGTCACAGGCCAGAGCCAGGGCCGGATTAGGCAAGCTCTCGGCGATCGCCTGGGCGGCATCACCTCGAATGTCTGCCACCACCACCTGCGCCCCTTCTCGGCTGCACACCCGCGCTATCCCGGCGCCCAGCCCACCCCCTGCACCGGTGACGATGATCACTTTCTTATTGAGTAACATATGGATTCCCTTTGTATGCGATTGTTGGATTGTAACTACCAAGCCACTGACCGCGTTTTCGCCACGAATTGCACGAATTTGGCTCAATCATTCGTGAACATTCGTTGAATTCGTGGCAAAGGGTTGGTAGTGACGTTGGATTTGGTTTTTTCGACGATCCAGGCGAAAATCTACGACATTTCGCCCTGTTCCCCCCTGCCAAATTATGCTATGTTTGAAGGCAGCCAAAAAGCATCGGGGAGGAACAGAGTGAGACGCATTTCAATCGTAGCGGTATTGCTTGTTTCGTGCATCGCCCTCTGCACGTTGACCAGCCAGATCGCCCGCGCCCAGTCAGATCAATCGGCCCAAACCTCCGTTGTCATCAGCCAGATGTATGGGGGCGGCGGCAACAGCGGCGCACTCTACACCCATGATTTTATCGAACTCTTCAACCAGAGCGAAAAGTCCGTAGTGCTCGAAGGTTGGTCGGTGCAATATGCCTCGGCCACAGGCACCAGCTGGCAAATGACCGAATTGTCAGGAACCATTCCAGCAGGCGGCTATTATTTGATCTACCAGGCACAGGGCAGCCGCGGGTCACTTCCATTGCCCCCAGCCGACGCAGTAGGCACAATCCCCATGAGCGCCAGCAGCGGCAAAATAGCCTTGCTGGGCACCACCGATCTATTGGCCCGTGGCACTCTCTGCCCCTCCGGCCCATCGGTGATCGATCTGCTGGGGTTTGGCCAGTCCAACTGCTTTTCCGGCCCCTCTGCTGCACCCCAACTGGACAACAAAAATGCGGCTCTGCGCGCAGATGACGGCTGTGCCGCCACTGGCCGCAACAGTGACGATTTCGCCGCAGGACCACCCACACCCCGGAACAGCGCCACCTCGCCCACAATGTGCAACGCCCGTTCGCCGTCTTCCGCCTCGCGAACTTCTGTCGCAACGGCAAGACTCCGGCCCTTTCCAGCTGGCGCGTCTAGTATCACCACGCAGACGATTGCTCTTCGGATTCTGGCAGCCCTGACACCGACGCTTGAAGCCACCACGGTGTCTACCCCGGCAATACCCACTTCGGCAATACCCACTTCGACAGTACCTATCTCCACAATATCCAGCACAGCAGACCGGGGCAAACTTGTGATCAGCCAGATATACGGCGGGGGCGGCAACAGGGGCGCACGCTACGCCAACGACTTTGTCGAACTCTACAACCCTGGGTCGCTCACTGTAACCATCGACGGCTGGTCCATGCACTATGCATCGGCTACAGGCAAGACATGGTTGGTGACAGTTCTTAGCGGAACCGTGGCACCTGGCGAAAGCTATCTTATCGAGCAGGCCGAGGGAAGAGGCGGGGTTCCGCTACCTTTGGCCGCCGAGGCTGTGGGCGACATTGCCATGAGTGCAAGCAGCGGCAAAGTGGCACTGATGCGGGGTGTGGAGCCTGGCTCTGGCCCCTGCCCCGCCGCAGAAGAGACGGTGGATTTTGTGGGCTACGGGAAAGCGAATTGTTTTGAAGGGGAAGGCCCCGCGCCGGAGTTGACCAACACCCAGGCCCTTGTCCGGGCGGCTAATGGCACACAAGACACAAACAACAATCAGAGCGATTTTGCCCTGGAGCCGCCCGCGCTGGGTGGACGGTAGGGGTTGAAGTTTTGACGCAGAGTTACAAAAATATGAACGAAAATAACCACAAAGGTGTACTGATCAGGATGATGAAAGAGAAAATGGGATGCTGATTTACGCAGATAGACGCTGATCCAGAGAAAAATTTGCGTTCCTCTGCGTTTATCTGCGTCCAGCTTTTTTTACCATCA
>JAHEML010000368.1 GCA_024643705.1 Caldilineaceae bacterium
TGGCCGCGTCCATGTTGATTGGCTTTGGCAACGGCTTGAGTTCCGGGGCCATGATGACCCTGGGCGCAGACCTAGCTCCACCGGATGACATGGCCGAGTTTTTGGGCATCTGGCGGTTGATCGGCGACTCTGGTCGGATTGGTGGCCCAGCCATTTCTGGGGGCGTGGCTCAACTGGTTGGTCTGATCCCAGCCACATTTGTGATCGCGGGCATCGGTATTGGGGCAGCGGGCATATTGGGACTGTTTGTGCCAGAGACTCTGGTTCGGGCACCTGAATCATCATCAGCGTCCAAGACGAATGCTGACTGAATTGGACATTGCAAGTATACGAAGACGATTGACGGTGGATCCACTTAAGGTTGGATCCGTCATACTATAGACAACTAGGATTTCCACACTACAGATTGGAGGAATACTATGCGTTGGGAAGAGCTAACCAGTGACCGTTTCCCTGAGGCGGTCCAGGAGAGTGGGCGCGTCTGCCTGATCTCTCTGTCGGTGATTGAGCGGCATGGGCATCATCTGCCGTTGGGAACAGATATGTACGAGGGACGGGGTATTTTGGATCGGGTCGCAGCCATGGAGCCAGTGATTGTCTTCCCCGACTATTACTTCACCCAGATTCCCGAAGCCCGCCATCAGCCAGGAACTATTGCCATTGACGGCGAACTGATGGTCAAACTGCTGGACAATGTCTGTCGGGAGATTGCGCGTAATGGAATGGACAAGATTGTGCTTGTCAACGCTCATGGCGGCAACCGAGGGCTGCTTTCTCTGTTCCCGATGCTGCAACTCTATCACCCCCAGGACTATGTACTTTATGTTGTCGATCCCATTGGCAAGCCGATGGAGGGAGTGACAGTGCCCTGGGAAGCAACGGAAAACGGGCACGCAGGGCCGGGCGAGACCAGTATGATGCTGGCACTGCGTCCCGATCTGGTCCATATGGAACGCATTGTCGCTGGCGAGGGGAGAGCGCTTGGTCGGCTGAAGCCACTCAATGAGGCAGGCGTGGTGACCGGTATTTGGTGGTACGCCGATCAGCCCCATCACTATCAGGGGGATGGCAGCAAGGGCAATGCGGAGACTGGCGAACAGATTCTGAACAACCGGGCAGAGTATATTGTCCGGGCCGTGCGGGCCATCAAAGCGGACAGCGAAGCCAGACGCTTGCAAGATGAATTCTTTGCCCGCTCTGCCGCTCCTTCCGGCTGAATCTGCGCTCAACGTCCTTTGCAGGAGAAGAACGATGAGCACCTCAACGGGGAGCGACGGGCGTCTGCTATAGCAAAATGCCATCGGAATCAGGAGTTTTCAGTGAGTCAAGATAGAAGCGAGAAGCTTCAACACAAAGGCGCGGGGCAGAGACGCACAGGTTAGACAGATTTCTCTGCATCTTTACCACTTTGCGTTGAAGATTTTGCATGAATCCCGATTTCTCATCATAGTTTTGCTATAGCCGCCTTCGAGCATTGAACGACTAATCAGCAGCAGGAGAGTGAAGCATGAAACCCATCACTTTTGGCATCAAAACAGCCCCACAACACACAACCTACGAAGCCATTCGGAAAATCTGGAAGCAAACTGATGAGAATCCAGCCTTCGACCACGCCTGGCTCTTCGACCACTACGCCCCCATTTACAGCGATGTCAACGGTCCCTGCCTGGAAGGGTGGACGACTCTGGCTGCCCTGGCCGCAGAGACAGAGCGAATCGGCATCGGGCTGATGGTGTCGGGCAACACCTATCGCCATCCGGCAATCCTCGCTTCGATAGCGGCGACAGTTGACGTCATCTCCAACGGTCGCCTGCAACTGGGCATTGGCGCCGGTTGGAACGAGTACGAGCACAGCAGTATGGGTATTCCCCTCTACCCGCCTGGCGAGCGCATCCGCAGACTGGACGAATCTTGCCAGATCATCAAGCAGCTTTTCGCCCAACACACTACAACTTTTTCTGGTCGCTACTACCAGCTCGAAGATGCCCGCTGCGAGCCGAAGCCGATCCAAAAACCCCATCCGCCTTTTGTCATCGGCGGCAGCGGGGAGCAATTGACTCTTCGGGTGGTGGCAAAGCACGCGGATATTTGGAATTATGTCAATGGCCCGGTCGAGGAGTTCACCCGCAAGGTTGGTGTGCTGGCCCAGCATTGCCAGGCTGTGGGCAGGGACATCGCGGAGATCGACCTCTCGGCCCAGGTGCGGGTGGACTACGACGATCTGGCCGCGGCAGCCGCCCGCACCCAGGCTCTTATTGAAGCCGGGGCCAACCACTTCGTCTACACAATCAGCTATCCCTACCCGGATGATATTGTGGCGCGAATAGCCGATGAGGTTGTTGCTCCTGTCCGACAGTCAGTGTAACCGCAGGACTATTGCCCTTGCAGGAAAGGGCGCACTGCGCTGATGTAGGCGGCAAACTGATCGCGGCGGATGTTGTGTCCAGCCCCGTCCAGATAGGCCACCCGAATATTCGTCCGCATTGCCGTGAGTTCGGCGGCTGTTTCCGGGGTGACAATCCCGCCTCGGGTCGGGTTGGCGGTGACAAGTAGCGCGGGAGAGGCGATTTTGGCTGCAACCTCCCGCCAGCCATTCAAACCCATAATCCCATCTTTGGCCACATAGGGGCTGATCAGGGTTTTGCCCAAGGACCATAGCCACAGTTCTTCGTCATCCCAGGTTGGGTTGTTCTCTCGGCCCAATTCGACAATCTGCTCACGGGTCATGCTCTGATATTTGGCGATTAACTGCTGCATATTGTCCCGGGGTCTGCCAGAAGAATTTTCAAAATCGCGCCAGGGTGGGTCTTCGAGCACAATGCGGCTAGCCAACTGGGAATAATCAGCGGCCAACTGGGCTACGGTTCTGCCGCCCATCGAGTGACCGATCAGGGCTGGTTTTTCCAGACCGAGGCCCTCAATCAGGCCGGCGATGTCAGCCGCGTGGTCTGCGGCACTGTAGCCGGATGCCGGTTTGTCCGAGTAGCCGTGACCCCGGGCATCGACCATAATCAGGTCGAAGGAGTCTTCCAGGGCCTGGGCTGTGCGTGTCCAGGCCAGGTGGCAATCGGAAAAGCCGTGGCAGAGGACGACTGGCGGTTTCTCCCCGCCTGTACGCTGATAGTGCAGGCGAATGCCGTTTGTTTTAATTGTATTGGCTGTCCAGTTTGTCATTCCTGATCTCCAGTTGATTGATCTCCAATGATAAAAAAAAGATGTGGATACAACTTCATGATTATTGTCGTTTCCGCAAGCTTTGACAAGCAACCGAATCGAGAGAGTGTATCTCGGTTTTAGAGAAAAAGAGACGTCGGCCATATTCACACCAGGCTAATGACCCGGTGTTACTGATTAGGAATACAGCACGTATCCGAACAGACTTACCATCAGAAAGGGCACAGATCGTGTCACACCACACTACATTGAATTCAGTGAGTAGTTCCGATCCGGGCACGTTGCAGGTCGGCACTGCCAAAGTAGACATCACATCGCCCGCCGATGCGCTGCCCCCGGGATACACTTCGGTCCACGATCCGGTCTATGCGCGGGCCATCGTCATCAACAACGGCACCACCAGGGCCGTGTTGTTGGGCGCAGACCTGGTGGGGATGGTTGATGATGCCTATGCGGAATTAACCCAGCAGATCACCCAGGAGGTTGGCTGCCCACCGGAGAACATTCTGATTTCCTGCACCCACACCCACGCATCGCCGCGACCCGGTGCTGGCTTCCGGGCCAGCGCGCCTGTGGATCCTCGGTACGTAGAACGCGTCAAAAAGGGGCTGTTCGAGGCAGTGCGCCAGGCCAATCAGACGCTGCAACCGGCACGGGTAGGCTTTGGAACCGGTCAATTCCACATGAATGTGAACCGGGACGCCATCCATCCAGAAAGCCGGACATGGTATCAGGGAGCCAACCTGGATGGTCCCTCGGACAAGACCCTGTCTGTAATCAAGTTCGTCTCTCTTTCCGGCGAGCCTATCGCCGTCTACATCAACTATGCCATGCACGCCAACCTGATGTACATGCGCAACCAGATCGGCGGCGATTTCCCAGGTGCGTGCGCCCGCTATCTGGAGGATGTCTACGACGAAAAACTGGTCGCCATCTGGACTTCGGGCGCAGCCGGGGATCAGAATCCACTTTACATTCGGCTGGGCGAGCCTGCTGTGGCGGCCATGAAACGATCCCAGTTTGCCGCGGCGGGGGGCGATCCCAGCGATGTCCACGGGATTGCCCAGTTCACCGATGCGGTGCTGGACCCCAAGATTTTGGATCGGGGCACGCGGTTGATCGATAGCATTGGCCTGCTGATGGGCGAAGAGGTAATTCGGGTGATGGAGACTATCCGCCGGACAGCAACCCAGACGAAGATCACCGGGGCCTTGCGTACAATTTCCTGCCCAGGGCGGCGGCGCACCAACACGGGCCGGGAGGGTTCGCCGGGAATCTACGAAGATGCCGAGCCGATCGATGTCCGGCTGGGGCTGCTCACTATCGGATCGATTGCGCTGCCGTGGGTCACTGCCGAACTATTCACGCCGATTGGTCAGCGCTTGAAGGAGCAATCGCCCATGCAGCAGATGGTGTTGGTCACTTTGGCGAATGGTTCGTCGGCGGGCTACATCCCCGATGATTCGGCCTACGAGCGACAGACCTTTCAGGTGCTGGGGAGTCGCATCAAAAAGGGGTACGCCGAAGGCGCAATCGTTGACACACTGGTAGACCTGATGGACGAGAGCCTGTACGGTTAAGGGAAGCGGACTGGGGAGAACAAGAGGGGCGTGGCTTTGTGGTGCCACGCCCCTCTTGTTTTTGTGGTCTGAGGGCAACGAGCGCTGCCCTGCTCACTATTTTCGTATCACTCATGCCATTCATATTCACAAGCTTTGCTGGTTTTACCTAGA
>JAHEML010000369.1 GCA_024643705.1 Caldilineaceae bacterium
TATAGCAGAAAAACCGCTTTACGGCATACGGAAAGGGTGGAAAAATGGTTGTGTCTGCACTCCTCGCGTGGTAAGATACAGACAATGTTTATCTATGATGTCGATTATGGTGCGGAGGTGGGGAAATGTCAGCAGTGCTACAAGAACCTGTGCCTGTTTTAGAAATGGAAACGGAGTCCGAAACCGAACGACTTTTCACTGCAGACGAGTTGCTTGAGATTTCGGCGCGGGACGAGAATCGTTACGAATTGATCCAGGGAAAGGTCCGAATGATGTCTCCAGCAGGTGGTGAACACGGTTTGACGGCGGCAAATTTGAATGCCCGGCTATTTCTTTATGTCGACGACAACCAACTAGGCGCTGTCTTTGCCGCTGAGACAGGTTTTCTGCTGGACACCAAACCCGATCTGGTGCGCGCACCAGATGTGGCCTATGTTCGTTCAGAACGAATTCGATCCGGCGTTTCAAATAAATACTTCCCCGGCGCTCCGGATTTGGCCGTCGAAGTAGTCTCCCCCAACGACCGGGCTGACGAAGTGCAGGACAAGGTGCAGGATTGGCTCTCTCACGGAACCCAATTGGTCTGGGTGGTGGAACCCAAAACCCGCACAGTCACCGTCTATCGACCCGATGGCACAGCTAACGTCTTGCAGGCAAACGACACACTGGACGGCGAGGATGTTCTGCCGGGCTTCCACTTCCCACTGTCGAGACTTTGGGGGTGAAAAGAGCGAGATGATAGGGCGAAACCAGGCACTTCTGTCGTCTTCTACGCCACTCCCACCCCAGTCTGAATCATCTCCAATGGTTCGTCGATCCTCTCCATGCCTCTGTATTCCGTTTCTTCATCAGTCAACAAGAAGAACTCGAATGAATCGCTCAATGCGCGCCAACTGGCCTCGATGATGTTGCTGCTGGCCCCGACCGTGCCCCAGCTGCGCTCGCCGTCGGTGCTGTCGATCAACACCCGCACCCGCGCGCCAGTAGCACTTTGGCTGTCCAGAATACGCACCTTGTAATCTTTCAGGCTGATGCTGTCCACGCTGGGGTAGACCCGGCGAATGGCTTTTCGCAGGGCCAGGTCCAGCGCGTTCACCGGCCCGTTGCCCTCCGAGACTTCGTGGTAGATCGTGTCGTAGACCTTCACCTTCACGGTGGCCTCCGAGAACATGCCCCGCCCCTCGCGATGCTGCACGCTGGCGCTATAATCCACCAATTCAAATGGGGAAACGTAGCCTTTTTTCGTGCGCCGCAAAAGAAGCTCTACGCTGGCCTCTGCGCTTTCGAAGGCAAAGCCCGCATTTTCCAGATTCTTGATCTGGCGCAGAACCGCCCGTTCCTGCTCTTTGCTCAACCCATGCAGGCCGAACTCTTCGCTCTTGACAGCAATGTTGTCTTTGCCGCTCAGCTCGCTCACCAGCACACGGGTCTGGTTGCCCACGGCAGATGGGTCCACGTGCTGGTAGGTCATCACATTTTTCACAACCGCGTTGACGTGGGTTCCACCTTTGTGGGCAAAGGCGCTCTGGCCCACAAAAGGCTGATGGCTGTCTGGGCTGAGGTTCGCCAGTTCGCTGACAAAGTGGCTCAGATCGGCCAGTTGGCCCAGCTTTTCTTCGCTGGCTAGCGTGTGCCCCATTTTTAGTTGCAAATCCGCAATCACTGCCACCAAATCCGCGTTGCCACAGCGTTCGCCGTAGCCGTTGATGGTTCCCTGCACGTGGTTGGCCCCAGCCCGCACCGCGGCCAGGGTGTTAGCGACCCCTGTACCGCTGTCGTTGTGGGCGTGGATGCCCAGGGTCACCGACGCCGAGCGGGGCGCGTCCTTGCCACTATTGCCCGCCACACCGATGCCTAATTCGTCGCGCACGGCCTGGACAGCTTCGGTGATATCCCACGGCAGGCAGCCCCCGTTTGTGTCGCACAGCACAACTGCGTCCGCGCCACCGATGACCGCTGCTTTCAGGGTAGCCAGGGCATACTCCGGGTTGGCTTTGTAGCCGTCGAAGAAATGTTCGGCGTCGTAGACCACTTCTCGCCCTTGCGCTTTGACGTAGGCTACCGACTCCCGGATCATGCGCAGGTTTTCGTCCAGGGTGGTGCGCAGGACATCTGTCACCTGCATCTCCCAGCTTTTGCCAAAAATGGAGACAACCGGCGTGTTGGCTTCGATGAGTAGCTGAATCTGGGGGTCTTTGGCCGGCTTTGTCTTGACACGGCAGGTGGAGCCAAAGGCCACAATTTTGGCATGTTTCAGGGTCAACTCGTTGGCCGCCCGCTCGAAAAATTCCATATCTTTCGGGTTGGAGCCGGGCCAGCCGCCTTCGATGTAGTCCACGCCGAAGTCGTCCAGCCGGGCCGCGATGCGCAATTTATCATCAGCGCTAAAAGAGACCCCTTCGGCTTGGGTTCCGTCGCGCAGGGTTGTGTCGAATAATTGGATGGTACTCATCTGTTTCTATTCCTCGAAAACGGGGAGGCGGGTATTGCGCCGGGAAGACCAGCGCCGGTTGTGTAGGAGTCGCTGAGGAAAGCGGGTGCAGTTTCCCGCCGAATCGCTTGTACTGAGTCTGTCGAAGTGAAACCCAGCGGGTAGACGGATAGAATCCATAGACACGCTCGCCTGATTTCGATACGCCTCGAAGACTCGGCACTCAATCAGCGCTCACTAATCTTGGCTGCTTGTACGCAATACATCCTCATTCCGTGCAAAACTTCTCGACTAACTCCTCAAAACTCTCAAAAATTCGTTCCGGCCAAATGGCGCGTCCCAGGTCTTCCCGCCGGAATTTGCCCGTCTTGACCAGCCAGCCTTGCGCGCCCATGCGCTGCGCGCCGCGCACATCAGCTTCGATGTCATCACCGATCATGGCTACCCGTGCGGGCGCAATGCCCAGATCGTCCAACACCCGGCGGAAATAGGCCGTGCTGGGTTTGCCAACCACCAGCGCGCCCACCTCGGCCGCATATTCCAGGCTGGCAATGAACGATCCCGCGTCCATAAAGAGACCATCGGGTGTGCGCCAGAAGCGCTTTTTATGCAATGCTACCAGTTGCGCGCCGTTGAGCAGGGCGCGAAAGGCCATGTTCATACGCGAATAGGTGAATCCAGCCCCCAGATCACCCACCACCACGTACTGTGGGTCGACTTCGTCCACATCCAGCCCCACAAATTCCTGTTGGGCGTCGGGCATGAGCAGGGGGAGATAGCGCTCGGCTTTCTGCTCTTGCAAATAGAGCGATGCCGCCAGGGTTGCCGTGAAGAGTTCGTCCATCTCGACGGCAAAGCCCAGATTTTGCAGCAACTCCCACAGGGTTTGACGACAGTAGATGGTGGTGTTGGTGATAAAGCGCAGGGGAATCCTCTGGGCGCGCAGGCTTCGCAACGCGTCCTGTGCGCCCGGAATCGCCTCCCCGCCGATCGTAAGAACACCAGCGATGTCGATCATCAACCCATCGACGCTGGAGGATAAAGTAGTCAAATAGCATCGTTCCTTTCAATGAAAGCAAAGGGGCGTACGAACGATGGAGCGAAGGAGCGTTGGGCCGCTTCAGTATTGGGTCGAGCTAACCTATTATCGCTCACCTGATATAACGCTCTCCCGCTCAACCGCTCCTCACTCACCCCGTGCCCTGTAGCCCCGCAGCCACACCATTGACAGATAGGAGCAGCACGGGCCGCAGTGCCTCGCTGGCCTCGGGTTCGCTGCGGATGCGGTGCAATAGCGCGGCCTGAATGTAGTTGAGCGGATCGACATAGGGGTTGCGCAAATTGATACTGCGTTGCAGCCATTCTTCGTTATCCAGCAGGTTGGCCTGGCCGGTGATGGCAAGGATAGCTCCTTCGGCGCGGGCATATTCGGCCTGAATGCCTGCGAAAACAGCCGCCCGCACCGACTCATCGGTTAGATTCGCATACAGTGCCGCGATGGGCATGTCGGCCCGGCGCATACTCACCTGGGCACGATCAATCACCGTGCGGAAGAAGGGCCACTCCGCGTACATCTCTTGCAACAGCGCAAGCCGCCCTTCCCCATCCCCCGTCTCATCTATCCAGCTCCCCAGGCCGGTACCCAGCCCATACCAGCCGGGCAGGTTAACCCTGCTTTGGCTCCAGGCGAAGACCCAGGGGATAGCCCGCAGATCGGAGACGCCGGATGTGGCTTTGCGCTTGGCGGGGCGAGAACCAATGTTCAGTTGGTTGATCTGATCCAGGGGCGTCGTCTCGTTGAAATAGCGCAGAAACGATGGGTTCTGGATCAACGCCCGGTAGTGCATCTCCGCCCGCTGGCTCGTCTCTTCCATCACCGCGGCCCATTCGGCCTCTTTGGGGAAGTCGGGCCGCTTGCCGCTGGTGAGCAACACAGCATTCACCAACTGCTCCAAATGGCGATGGGCAATCACCTGGTTGCTGTACCGGTTGCTGATCACTTCTCCCTGTTCGGTGATCTTGATGCGGGCCAGAATCGACCCTGGCGGCTGGGCCAGAATTGCCCGGTTGGCAGGGCCACCGCCCCGCCCAATCGAGCCGCCCCGCCCGTGAAACAGGGTGAGCCGCATCTGGTAGGTGCCGCAGACCTGTGCCAAGTCTCGTTGCGCCTGGTAGAGCATCCAATTGGCCCGCAGATAGCCGCCATCTTTGTTGGAATCGCTGTAACCGATCATGATTTGCTGGCTGTTGCCCCGCAAAGCCAGGTGCTCCCGATAAATGGGCGTCTGGAACATCTGCTCCATCACTGATGGCGCGTTCTTCAGGTCTTCAATCGTCTCGAAGAGAGGCACGACGCCGATCTTGCCAAACAGGCCCGCGTCTTTGGCAAACAGCAGCACTTCCAACATGTGGCTTACGGAGGTGGTCATGCTGATGATATATGTCTGAATTGCCAGATCAC
>JAHEML010000370.1 GCA_024643705.1 Caldilineaceae bacterium
TAAATGGCGCGAAACTTATCGGCGAAAAGCCCACCATCTACCCCACCCTGGTTATCGGCGTGGGCGGTATGGGTACAAATACAGTGCGTGCGGTCAAACGCCGTCTGCGCAACGTGTGGGGCAGCGACGCCCTGCCGGGGATGATCCAACTGCTGGCCCTGGACACCGAACCCCTGGTTAACCGGCTGGATCAAGAACCTCTCTATGCGGATGAATTCGCTTACATGGGCAAATTTGATGCTACCCGGCTGGTGGACAACTTGGAAAATCACCCGGAGATCGCCAGTTGGTGGAACTACCCGTCGATTCCCCTGGGCTACATCCACAACGGGGCCAAACAGTTGCGCCCCATTGGTCGCCTCTCCTTCTTCCGCAATTACGTCAATTTCAAGCGGCTGCTGGAGAACAAATACGCGGGGTTGGACAAAATCCGTGACAACGAAATGGCCCAGAACCGGGGCTTTCCCGTCATGGGTAACTACCAGCTTGTCTACGTGGTTAGCAGCTTGTGCGGCGGAACCGGCAGCGGCATGTTTATGGACGTGGCCCACCGGGTGCGGGCGCTGGTGCGCAGCAACGCCCGGGTCGTGGGCATCTTCTATCTGCCCGACGTGCTGGAAGAAGAGATCACCAGCGACTTGCAGCGGCGGCGCATCAAAGCCAACGCCTACGCCGCGCTCAAAGAGCTCAACTATTTCCAAGAGACCCAGCAGTTCCAGGAACTCTACCCCAGCGAGCAGCGCGCCCTGCCCGACACGCCCTATGCGCCCTTCGACTTCATCTTTCTGGTCGGGCGCACCAACCGGGACGGGCGCAGCCTGACCCGCAAGTCCGACGCAGAACAGTTGGCCGCGCATCTCATCCAGCTCACCGCCATCAGCCATCTGAGCAGCGAAATTCTGGGGTTGGAAGTCAACGTGGTGCGCGAACGCATGAGCGGCGGCAGCACAGCAGCCGAAGTGGTGGGCGAAAAGCCCAAGCCCAAAAGCGGCAACTACCTGGTTTACAGCAGCTTTGCCGCCTCGGCCCTGGTGACACCCCACGAATCGGTAGCATCCTTCTGGCAGCGGGCCTTTCTGGCCGACGTGATCCGCCGCTTTGCCTCCGGCCCCAGCTTGGGTGATCCCCGCCAGCCCATGAACGCGACCGAACGCCAACAGGTGATGACCATCTGGCAGGGGCTGCTGGCCTTTATGCGTTCCCGCTACCTGGCTCTGGACAACGACCGGCTGGAAGAGATGGAAGCCGAAGTAGAGGAACAACGGGGCGCGTGGCTCGGCTTCCGCGAGGCCATCGACAACGCCTTTCGCCAGGCGATGACCGAAACCGGCCTGCGTGGCGCGATTGCCCTGGCCGAACTCATCGGCCCCCTGAACCCGGCCACCGCACCCCTGGAAGCACTTACCCGACAGCGGCTTTTCCTGCTCAACAACCAGCCGGTTGCCGAGGACGACCGAGGGCGCTGGCGTTCGTTGCTGGCCCAAGAGGGCGGCGCATCGGAACGGGTGGGCCAGTTGGCCGGTGGTTTCGGCGATCTGCTCCTCTCGGCCTTTAGCCCCCGCCAGGCGCGGGAACGGGCGCGAGACCTTTCCACCCGCAAAGCCCGATCTCGGCTCTACCAGCGTCGGGACGTTTTGGAGCGGATTTTGGTGGACGAATTGGGCAAATATGCTCAGCGCCTGCGCGAAGTCTTTCGCAACCAGATGAACAACGCCGCGGCAGCGCTCGTTCAGGCAAACCAGGAGGCCAGTCGGGCCGCGGACCGTATCGATCCCCGTATCCCGGATGGCAGCCCCAGCACCAGCACTTACTACGAATTGGAGACCGGCGTTGTCGGGCGAGACTATCTGCAACACTTCTATCAGCGCGCAGCCCAAGCGGTTTATCCCGACGACTGGCAGACGCTTCTAAATCGACTGACCGATAATCTACTGATTCATGGGCTGGCCTTGCCCGCGGATCAGGTCTACAACTTGCTGGCAGAGGGCATCGCCCAGAGTGGCGGACTGCTCAACCGGGTCAGCCGACTGGTGGACATCCGCCACGTCATCGGTGTGCAATACGGCACCGAGGTAGACCAATCCCGCCCCTTGCCCAACAACCGGGTGCATCAATGGCTGGATCGGCTCAACCCCTACATTCGCTGGGACGCGGATCGCTTCAGCTTCCACGATGGAGATTTGGAGCATATCCGGCTGGCCGCCACCCCCGCCAGCCGGGAGGATGACAGTGGGCTGGCGATGGCGATGATCGGTCAGGAGGACATCAAATGGGTTCCCACCGGCGACACCAGCCGCATGGACGCTGTTTGGATTGTCCACGGCCTGCCCGTGACCCTGCTGGAACGGCTGGACGAGTTCCAGGCCCAATACGAGAACACCCAGGATTTTCCGATCACGGAGGAGTTTCACCTCAACCCGGCGTGGGTCAATCTGCCGGAGATCACATCGCCGCGCAGCACACCCGCACCCGCGGCCCGGCCCACCACCGGGGATACCTACCGCAGTTGGGGCACGTCACCGGGACGGGGGACGCGGTAGCCTAAGACCTGCCAGATATTCTGAAAGCTGGCGGGGCTATTCGTAAAAATCCATTCAACCCGTTTCATCCGCGTTCCAATCCTATGATCACAGGCGTTACACGTAGTCGTGCAGCAATCTTATCTTTCGGTGGCTGGGGCTTGCAGACAATGCTCCACCTGGCCCCGCGCCTGGCCGCCGCCCAGGAACAGCGGGCAGCCCGGGGCGTGGATGGCCCCGATCTCACCCGCATCACCAGCTTTGCCACACTCTTGCCCGACCAGTTCGTCGATGCCAACCACAACCTGGCCCTGCACCTGCGCAAACTGGGCGACGATCCCCTGCCCCCCTACTACCTGGAAAATCTACTGACTCGGCTGGACGCGTCTTTGTGGACGCCGCCTGGCACACCCGAAACTGACGGCAACGGCAGCGAATGGAGCTTTGGCCGTGCGGCGCGCATGTTCCAGAACGGGGATGTGGAAGTGGCGGGCAGCCAGGCCAGCCAGCGGGCTGAAGCCCTGCTGCACATGGCCGAGCCGGTGTTGACACCCCTCCATTGGCAATCCCAGGATTTGGACGCGCAGCCGGGCACGAAGGAGCGCCGTCTGGCCGCCAGCCGCCGAGACGCCTTTGGCGCTGCCCTGCGCGAGGGCGAACGCATTGCCCGCCTGCTGGAAGCCCACATCATCGACCCCATCCGCCAGGACAATCTGGTCCCCGGCGACCCCTTTGTGCAGACGACGCTGTACGTGGTCGCGCCCCTGTACGAACCTCTCACCGCGGCGCTGGTTTGGCCCACAGTGGCCCACCTGTTGCGCTATTTGGGCCGCCGCCACATCGCCCAGGTGGTGGCAATCTTTGCCACGGGCAGCTATGCCCCAGACCGCAGCCGGGTCTATGAAGATGCCTCGTCCTACGCCGCGCTGGCCGAGATGGAAGCTCTCACCGGTCTGCGTCCGGAGGGACGCGCGGCATTGGCGAGCTTGGTGGGCGGCGACGGGGTGGAGGCAGTGCCGGGCCAGCAGGGATTGCTGGACGAGTGGGTGGGCGAGCCGCTCTTCAACCGGGTCTATCTGGTGGATCGGGAAAAGAGCAATCAGGGGCTGGCCCAGAGCAGTTACGAACTGTCGGTGCTGGTGGGCAACGCCCTGCAAGCTCTCGTCACCGCCGACGGCGGCCATTTTGTCGAGGAGCAGTTGGGCATCGATCTGCGCAACGCCCACGAGCGCCCCTACAGCCTGCTGGGCGCGTCGGCGGATTATGTGCCGCTCGACTATCTTTTTCAAGCGGTACATCAGCAGGAGGAGAAGCGGCTGGTGCGGGAGGTACTCCTGCATCGGGCCGAAGGCGACGCTGCTCCCTTGCGTTCCCTGGCCGATCTGGGTGCGGATCGCGCCCAGGTGTTGGCCCAACTAATGATGGAACGGCCCGAACTTTTCGCCAATGTAGCTCCTGACCAACTGTCTGATCTGACCATTCACCCGGATTTTGTGCTGCCACCCGCCAGTGCACTGGCTTTGCGCTCTCTTGCGCCCGCGCACTGGCAGACGGTTTTTGAGGAACACGCTGCCAGTTTGCAGGCTCAATTCGACGAAGTGGCAGGCGCGCAAAAGCTCGACGATGCCTGGGGGCTGAATGGTCTGGGCGAAGACGGATTGCCGAAACAAGCGGGCGATCGACGCCTTCTGCCCGCCACATCCGCCCGCTTGCGCGCCGAGATTGGCGAACTTTTGGTCGACCGGCCCAATAGCCTGCCCAATGCGGCACGCCAGTTGCGTCGTTGGCGCGTCGAGATCGACGAACAACGCCACGCTCTGTCCCTATCCAGCCCTGGTCAACAGCACACCAGTCAAACCCAGCATCAAATATCTCTGCGAGATTGGCAGGGACGCTATGCCCGGTCCGCGGGCAATCGCCCGTCGATTGGGAGCACACTGTTGCGTTCGGCCCTGGTGGCCGGGCTGGTGCTGGTGGTGGCACTGGGCTATCTGCTGCTGTTCAACCGGCCTATCAGCCTGGAAATGGATGGGGGGGTGCTGGCCGGGCTGGTGGTGGGGTTGTTTGCGGGGGGTCTGGCAGCCTACCGGCGACAGATGCAGCGCATTCAACAACTACGCCGAGAACGGGTGGCATTGGCCCAGCAGGAGCTGACTATTGCGCTGCAACAGCAGGTGCACACAGGTCTGGGCCGAGTCTATGACCATTTGGGCCAGCTCGTGCGCCAGCTATCCAACGCGGTGGAAGATACCATTGCTCTACTGGAAAACTGGTCGATTGCCGAGGGGCCGCCACCTCTGCCGCCCGCCGGCATGCGTACCAGCCACCTCTACCGGGGGCATATGAACCCTCGGCTGTGGGAGCGTTGTCAG
>JAHEML010000371.1:0-1237 GCA_024643705.1 Caldilineaceae bacterium
AACAGATACAACTACTGTCCCCTGTCGATGAATTCGGCGATTGCTCCTGGCATTGCGGGCCTATGGGCCAGCTTGGCTGTGGACGATGGTGTCTACATGCAAACCTTTGGCGCAGCCCCCAACCGCTATACAATTTTTCAATGGACGGATGCCCGTTTTTGGTATTACTACGAAGACTATTTTGGTATTCATCGCCCGCCCGACACGGATTTTCAGATCGTCCTCCACGAGGATGGTCAAATTCAGCTCCACATCCTGCGCTTGGGGTCCACGCTCACCCGCATAGCCACTGTCGGGTTAGCCAGCCCCCTGTCAGCACAAAGCCTTACCTACCAATGTAGCTGGGACAGTAACTTGCTGCGGGATGAGATGTCGGTGGAATTCATGCCGCCCGGTGGTCTTCTGCCCAGTCGCGGCCAACAGGTCAGCTTCCAAATGAAGGCAAAAAATGATCTGCCGATCAACAGCATCATCACCAATACAGCCACCATCCAGAATAATCAGACGGTGATTACCCGCAGTGCCAGCCTGTTGGTCCAATCAGTCGATCTCACCGCGTCAACCAAGGTTGCCAACGCCACCGACTTGCTGCCCGGCACAAGCGTGACCTACACAGTCACCCTGGTCAACCAGGGCTTGGCCGTGGCACAGCAAACCACACTCTCCGACACCCTGCCCACAGAATTGATCTACCTGCCCGGCTCTCTGGGCTGTGGTAGCGGCACGTGCAGCCAAAACGGCGGCCTGATCACCTGGCAAGGGGAAATAGCCGCCGGTGGGTCGATCTCTCTCACCTATGGGGCTACGCTGAACGCGGTGTTGCCCGACAGAACCATGCTCACCAACACGGCAGAGATTCGCACAGTCGGCCTGTCTGCTCTGCGCCGCTCCGCGGTTGTCTCGGCCCGCAGCACAAACCTGAGCGCGTCCCTCTTCGACTTTGGCGATCAACCCGTTGAGCCAGGCGATCGCTTCCCCCTGACAGCCCTGCTGCGCAATACGGGGGTGCAGAGCGCCGTGGCGGATTTCACCCTGGCCCTGCCCCCAGAACTGACCTACATCCCCAACACGATCAGTTGTGGCATTGGCACTTGCCGGATCGAAAACGGCAAGATTCTATGGAGCGGAACCATGCCCCCCCGTGGGCTTGTGGCGGTGCAGATAGAAGTGCAACTCGCCACTGGGTTGGCGTCGGGTCAGCCAATCGTGGTGCAGGGCGAAATGGTCGATCAAACGT
>JAHEML010000371.1:1247-4886 GCA_024643705.1 Caldilineaceae bacterium
GCAGACCCAGCGGGTTACGTCCACTCTGTTTGTGGCTTTCCACACCATGGCGCCCTTGGTCGATGGCCTGGGCATCGAGCCGCCCGTATTTCTGCCCAGTGTGCAGCGCCGCTCCACCTCAATTTACGCAACACCGATACCTGCTGCTGAGGAGCCTATCTTCGAACCTATCGCCACCCTCCTGCCTACCGTCTCACCCCTCCCCATCGTCACCCCGACCCCCACCCCCGTGGGGCGTTGATGGGACGGGCGGCCAATCAACAGGCAGCCAACCAAAAAGGGCCGACGATTCGAATCGTCGGCCCTTTTGTTTGGCTGCCAGCATCAGGAAATTAACTTGCCTGCAATTTCTGGACCAGAGCCGTGGTCGAAGGCTCTGTCATCACGCTGCCATCCGGGAAGACAAGCGTCGGCACAGAACGGTTTCCATTGTTCAACCGGATGACAGTTTCGATGGCCTCTTCGTCGTTGCTGATGTCGATTTCGGTGTAGGCGACTTGAAGAGAATCCATCACCTTTTTGGCGCGCCAGCAATCCGGGCACCATTCAGTCGTATACATTGTGATCGCTTGGGACATTCCACGGCTCCTGTATTGGGTCATTGCACTTCGAAAATCATAGCGCAGTCTACAGGCGAACGCAAAATAGCACTGTAGGGGTGCGTACACAAGAGTATCTGATGAAGGAATTAAACCACCACTTCGACAAGCTCTTTGCGCAGGGATGTCTGCATAAAGGCGCGCACGGGCTGGGTGTCGATGGCCGGCATGTGGGCATCCACCAGGGCCAGCGTTTCGTGGATCAACCCCTGCAATTCGGCCACGGCTGCCGCGGGTTGGGCCGTAAAGAGCCGCTCGGCCCGTTGCGCGGCCTGGGCTGGCCCAGTGGAAAGCTTCGCCACGCTCCGGGCAATTCCCTTCACCTTTCCCGGCGGGATCACTCGGCTCAACCCGCACCAAATGTTGAGCAGATGGCCCAAATCCCGCAAAATCAATTCGTAGACCAGCCCATAATCCCCGCGATCCGTACCCATCTCTGTCAGCACGGCCAGGGGTGCAAAGCGCAGATGTGCCTGCACAACCTCTGCCCAATAGCTCTCCGGCAGATCGGCCAACTGGGCCTGCCAGCTCCGCAACATCTCTCCACCGTACAAAGGCAGACCCGTGGCAACGCCGCTCATCACAATTTGCGTTGTCGTGTCCTTCACGTCCGGCTTCACCAAAAAGTCAGCCAGCCGCTGCTCCAACTCGGCGCTTGTGCCCAGGCCAAAATCCACCTTCATCCCGTCGATGAAATGGTAACAGGCCAGCCCTTCCGCCGGGTCGTAGCCGTAGATTCCGCCGCCACTTGCCAGCGCGTCTGCCTGCAATTGCTCAAACCGTTCGGGGCTGGGCAATTCCCGGCAATAGATCATCATATCCACATCCGACACCCCGTCGGCCAATCCTGCCGCCACCGAGCCGGTGAGCAGAATCGCCTCGATCGCGGGGTCCTTTGCCCGTTCCCCGGCCACACGCCGGGCCAATGCCAACAATCGCTCCTGGTGATTGGTCATTTCGCTATTCCTCTGCTTTCTCGTAAAAGACAACAGTGAGCTCGTATCGTTTCTCGTTGGTTGCCAGATTCTGCTCGGCCAGGCGTGCGGTTTCCTGCATCAGCCCATCCAGCCGGGCGTGGAATTCGGTCAATTGATCATCGGACAAGCGCAGGGCCTTTTTGGATAGAAAGGGTGTACGGGGTGGTATCGGCTCGTCGTCGGATCGCTGCTGAAAGGCAAGCCGAAAACCACTCTTTGTCTCATCCAGCAGGGACGCGTAGATGGCGTCGGCGGCATCGTCGGGCACGGCCCCCGCGGTCAGCAGTGGATTGGTCAGCTTAAATTCCCGCGCCGTCACCTGATAGTGCTTCTCCACAATCCCCGTTTCGATGGAGTGGCCCACCACACGGATCAGGTTGTGCTCTGCCAGTAGGTTGACATGATAGTAGAGAGTGGCTGGGGGAACCTCCAGGGCCGCCGCCACCACCTTCACCGTGGTTGGTTCTTCCATCAGCCTCAGAATCTCCAGCCTGCGGGGATCGGCCAGAACGCGAATAGTGGCAACGTCTCGAATGTACATATCGGATTGGGGTTGTTGGGTAGTCATTAGAATCCATTAGAATGATTTTTGTGAAATTGAATGATTGTAATTACTTACAACAAGTGTCAGCATACAGACATCGAATCGATTTGTCAACAGTTGAAGGTGAATCATTCCGCCCATAGGACTTCTGGTTTGTGGTATACTTTTCACAAGTTTGTTCTCATCTCACCACCCACAAGGACACCCCCAATGACCCTTGCCGTCACTACCCGTTCCCACCTCTCCTCGGCGGATATGGCGGGGCCTCTCGCCGAAACCACCGATCTGCTGGCCGAACTCAAACGCACCATTCAGGGCGAAGTACGCTTCGACGCCTACAGCCGGATGCTCTACAGCACCGACGCCAGCCTTTACCAGATTCAGCCCATCGGCGTTGTGTTGCCCAAACATGCCGAAGATATGCAGGCAGCACTGGAAATTGCGGCCCGCCATCACATTCCTGTGTTGCCCCGGGGCGGCGGCAGCTCTTTGGCCGGCCAAGCCGTGGGCGCGGCTCTGGTCATCGACACCTCCAAGTATATGGATCGCATTGTGAGCGTGGACGCCGAAGCCCGCACCGTGCGCGTCCAGCCAGGGATGACCGTCGGCGTGCTCAACAAAACCCTCGGCAGCCTGGGGCTGATGCTGGGACCCGACCCGGCCAGTGCCGAGCGCGCGACTATCGGCGGTTCGATTGGCAACAACGCCACCGGTAGCCACAGCATCCTCTATGGCATGATGGCCGACAATGTGGAGGAGGTAGCCGTGGTGTTGGCCGACGGCAGCTTGGCTCGCTTTGGCCCAGTTGCTCCGGAGAATCTGGCCGCATTGGGCCGGGGCGACAGCCTGGAGAGCCGCATTTATCGGGAGTTGCCGGGGCTGATCAGCGGGGTGACCGACCAGATTGTGGCCCGCTGGCCCAAACATTGGCGACGGGCATCCGGCTACAACCTGGATCGCCTGGCGGCTGCCCTGCTCCCTGCCAACCGGCGGGACAGCCTCAGCCCCAGCAGCCGTTTCCGTCCCGACGCGGTGGACCCGGTGCGTATCGACCGTTTCAACCTGGCCCAACTGATTACTGGCAGCGAAGGCACACTGGCCGCTATCACCGAAGCCACCCTGCGCCTGGTTCCCAAACCCAAATTCACTGGGCTGGCTGTCGTCCATTTCGACAGGGTGATCGATGCCTGCGCCGCGATCCCGACTATTTTAGAGACGTCTCCCAGCGCATCGGAACTGCTGGACAAGCAACTGATGGACCTGGCCCGCGCCCAGCCCGAATGGGCCAAAAAGATGTTCTTTGTAGAGGGCGATCCAGAAGGGGTTCTGCTCACCGAGTATTACGGCGACAGCCCAGCGGAAGTGGAGCAAAAGTTGGCCCATCTGGAGGATCACCTGCGGCGGCGGGGCGTGCATGGGGTCATCCGCCGTTACGCCCAGCCCCAGGCCCAGTCCGATGTCTGGTCGGTGCGCAAGGCGGGGTTGAATATTTTGATGGGCAAGCGAGGCGAGTACAAGC
>JAHEML010000372.1 GCA_024643705.1 Caldilineaceae bacterium
CCGCACCAAACTTGCGTTTCAATTCTACAAATCACCCCACAGAGGAGACCCTCTCTTGGACGGACAACCTTCACCCAACCACATCGAAAAATCATACGCCCTGGCTAAAGAACGTTACGCGGCCTTGGGCGTGGATACCGACCGCAGCCTGCAATTGCTGGCCCAAATCCCTATCAGCCTGCACTGTTGGCAAGGGGACGATGTACTGGGCTTCGAAGACCCAGACCGGGGGCTGAGCGGCGGCATTATGGCGACGGGCAACTACCCCGGCAAGGCACGCACGGTGGAGCAACTGCGCCAGGATTTGGACAAGGCCTACAGCCTGATCCCCGGCAACCACCGGCTCAACCTCCACGCCAGCTATCTGGAATCCAGCGTGCCTGTGCCCCGCAACGAAATCGGGCCGGAGCATTTTCAGGGCTGGGCCGATTGGGCCAAAGCCAACAATCACGGCATCGACTTCAACCCCACCCTCTTCTCCCACCCCCTGGCCGACGACGGCTTTACCCTGGCCCACGCCGACGCGGGCATCCGCCAGTTCTGGATCGAACACTGTATTGCAAGCCGGGAGATCGGTGCCTTTTTTGGCAAAGAAGTGGGCACGCCTGCGGTCACAAATATCTGGATTCCCGACGGCTACAAAGATATGACCGTAGACCGAGCTACTCCCCGCCAACGGCTGAAAGATGCACTGGATGCGGTGCTGGCAAAGCCCCTGGACAGCCGCTACAATCTGGACGCAGTGGAATGCAAGCTCTTCGGCCTGGGATCGGAAAGTTATGTGGTCGGCTCCCACGAATTTTACATGGGCTATGCGGTAGCCAACCAACTGGTTCTCTGCCTGGATGCGGGTCACTTTCACCCCACCGAGGTCATCTCGGACAAAATCTCGGCGGCCTTGCTCTTTGTGCCACGGCTGCTGCTACACGTGAGCCGGGGCGTACGCTGGGACAGCGACCACGTGGTCACGCTCAGCGACGAACTCCAGGCGATTATGCAGGAGGTTGTGCGGGGCAATTATCTGGATCGGGTGCACATTGGCCTGGACTTTTTCGATGCCAGCATCAACCGGGTGGGAGCGTGGGCAATTGGCACGCGTAACGCTCTGCGCGGGCTGCTGATGGCCCTGCTGGAACCCATCGACGAACTGCGCCAGTTGGAGCAGGATGGGGATTTTACCGCTCGGCTGGCCTTGCTGGAAGAGTTGAAAGGGTTGCCCTTTGGCGCGGTGTGGGATTATCACTGCCTACGCCAGGAAGTGCCAGCGGGCATGGGCTATGTGACGGAAATTCGCCAGTACGAAAAAGATATATTATCAAAACGAAGTTAACACCAGGGTGGCAGACAGGGTTATATGGCGATTCTTGCGAATGATTCGGGGGCAAAAATAGCACGTGGGCCGCGTTGGCTGCGTTCGCTCCTGCGGGACGAGTACGGGTGGAAGACCCCGGAAGAATTGATTTTGTTTAGCACAGCCACTCTGGTCGGGCTGGGCACGGGCCTGGGCGCAGTTGCTTTCATCTGGCTGCTGGGGCAAATCGGCGACCTGACCCAATGGATGCAGGCCGTTCTGGGTGGCGTGGTCGGGCTGCTCCTGGCAATGGGGATGGCTGGGCTGATCGTCGGCTTTGTGATCGATCGCTGGGCCAGGGAAGCCAAGGGGCACGGTGTTCCCGAAGTAATGGAAGCCGTGGCCCTTCGCGGTGGGCTGATTCGCCCTCGGGTGGCTGTAGCCAAGGTACTTGCTTCATCTATCACCATCGGCACAGGCGGCTCGGCTGGGCGGGAAGGGCCAATCGTCCAGGTGGGCGCGGCACTTGGTTCGACGATCGGGCAATACTTTCACTTCAGCGGCGATCGTATTCGCACCCTGGTGGCATGTGGCGCCGCCGCAGGCATTGCAGCCACCTTCAACGCGCCGATTGCCGGTGCGATCTTTGCCCAGGAAGTGATCCTCAACAACTTCACCACCCGCTACTTTGGCATGGTGGTGATTAGTGGTGTGGCAGCCAGTATTGTCAGCCGGACCTTTCTCGGAGACAAACCTGCCTTCCTGGTTCCCGCCTACCCCATGGAGCACTTGGCCGAGCTTGGGGTTTACGTGGTGTTGGGGTTGCTGGCCGCGCTTGTGGCTGTGCTTTTCATCCGGGTTCTCTATAAATTCGAAGAATTTTTCGACAGCCGCCCCGTGCCGCTGTATGTACGCACAACCATAGGCATGGTGCTGACCGGACTGGTGGCGCTGATATTGCCGGGCCGAGAGGTGCTGGGTCCGGGGTTGCATCTGATCGGTGAGGCCATCGCCGGGGATTTCAATCTGGGATTGGGGTTGATGGCCTCGCTGCTTCTGCTCAAAATGCTTGCCACCAGCTTTACGCTGGGTGCGGGCAATTCGGGGGGCGTTTTTGCACCCAGCCTTTTTATGGGCGCAATCTTGGGCGGGATGGTGGGGCAGATGGCCCATAGCCTCTGGCCTGGGGTGGTCACCAATCCAGGTGCTTATGCGATTGTCGGGATGGCCGCTGTCTTTGCCGGAGCCGCGCGTGCCCCAATCACCGCGGTTTTGATCGTCTTTGAGATGTCGGGGGATTACAAGTTAATCCTGCCCCTGATGCTGGCAACAGTGATCTCCACATTCCTGGCAGAGAGCCTGTTCCGGGAATCCATCTACACGCTCAAACTGCGGCTGAAGGGTGTTCATTTGCAGGGTGGACGGGATGTGGATATTTTGCAAGGTGTCAGTGTGGCCGAAGTAATGGGCGGCGGCATGAACACAATCCATGATACGGCCAGCTTGACCGAGCTGTCGGATGTTTTCAGCCAGACCCGCAGCCACGGCCTGTTGGCGCTGGATCGGTCGGGCAAACTATCCGGCATTGTCACTGTCACAGATCTGGACAGGGCCGTGAGCGAAAAATTACCCCGCAGCACCCCCGTCGCCCAGATAGGAACCCCCTTCGAGCGGCTGGTGTTTGCCCACCAAGACGAATCGATGGGCGAAGCGCTGGCCCGCATGAGCGTGCGCGGCTTTGGCCGTTTGCCGGTGGTCTCTCGCGAGAACCCCCACCAATTGCTTGGCGTCATCCGCCGGGAAGACATTATCAAAGCCTACAACGTGGGATTGGCACGCCGGGCCGAACTCCAACACCGTACCCAACGAGCGCAACTGCGCAATCTGGATGGCACCGAGTTTGTCGAAGTGATATTGGGCGAAGCTGACGGCGCTGTCGGGCAAACCGTTCAGGAAATCAGCTCTGCACTGCCCCAGGACGCTATCCTCGTCTCCGTTCGGCGCCATGGGCAAGTACTGATTCCCCATGGCACCACCCGCTTCGAACCGGGCGATCTGATCACTGCTTTTATCCACACCAAAGACACCGATGCGCTCCGATCGGGCCTGTGCAAGACGACCCAAGCCACGCTTTTATGAAGAGGCTGACAAAATAGGGCATGAATTCTCACTGAAAGAACGGATTTACACAGATTAGCTCAGTGAAAATCTGTGCCACCTGCGGTTACTTTCGTTGCCAGTCGTGGTTCGATTGGGCAAGGATATTGACATGAAAAAACTGACAACTCTCGCAATCGATCTGGGCGCGGAATCGGGCCGGGTGATGGCTGTCCACTTCGACGGAAACAGCCTGGAACTGGAGGAGATCCATCGCTTTGCCAATGTGACGGTGAGTGTACGGGGCACGTTGCACTGGGACTTTCTGCGCCTGTGGACAGACATCCAGCAGGGCATCGGCCTGGGCAAAATCCACAAACCGGCCAGCCTGGGCGTGGACACCTGGGGCGTTGATTTTGGCTTACTGGATAGCCAGGGCGCCTTGTTGGGCAACCCGATCTGCTATCGGGACAGCCGCACAGATGGGGTGATGGAGCGGGCGTTTGCCCGGGTGGAGCAAGCGGATATTTTCGCACAAACGGGCATTCAATTTATGCCTATCAATACCCTGTATCAGCTCGTCTCCCTGGTAGAAAGTGGTTCGCCCCAACTGGCCGCGGCCCAGACATTCTTGACTGCGCCGGACCTGCTCAACTATTGGCTGACTGGCGCAAGGGTCTGCGAATTCAGCAACGCGACCACCACCCAACTGTACAATCCACGCACAGGTGATTGGGCCGGGGAATTGCTCGATGCCTTCGCCATTCCCCGCAGCATCTTTCCAGAGGTGGTGCAGCCAGGGACACGCCTGGGTGAATTCGGTGGCATCCCGGTGATTGCCCCCGCCTGCCACGACACGGGCAGCGCTGTAGCGGCCACGCCCCTTGCCACACCCCACTCGGCCTACATCAGCAGCGGCACATGGAGCCTGGTGGGGTTGGAGGTGGATGCACCGGTGATCAATGAGGCGGCGCTTTCCGCTAATGTGACGAATGAGGGCGGCGTCTTTGGAACCTATCGCCTGCTGAAAAATGTGATGGGTTTGTGGATTGTGCAGCAGTGCCGGGCCACATGGGCCGCAGCGGGCGAGGAGTTGAGCTATGACGAGTTGACCCAACTAGCCAGGGAAGCATCGGCGGATGTGACTGCGATTGACCCCAACGACAACCGCTTCCTTGCGCCGGGAGACCATCCCCAGCGGGTGCAGGAATGGTGCCGGGAGAAAGGTTTGCCTGTGCCAAAAAACAAAGGCGAGATCGTGCGCTCTATCTTGCAGGGGTTGGCAAACCGCTATGCAAGTGTGTTAACAAGTCTCACCGATCTTACCGGGCAGCCAGCTGATCAGGTTCATATTGTGGGGGGTGGCAGCCAGAACCGACTTCTCAACCAGATGACGGCCACTGCGACTGGCCTGCCGGTGATTGCTGGCCCGGTAGAGACCACGGTGCTGGGCAACGCGCTGGTGCAACTGATCAGCCTGGGCGAACTGACGGATATT
>JAHEML010000373.1 GCA_024643705.1 Caldilineaceae bacterium
TCGAATTTCGGGTCGCCTCAGGGCGGTCTGCCGTCGATCTGGGTGTTGGCTCTGCCGCTGGACATGGCTCTGGCGCAGTGAAACGTTTTCGCGCACATCGTGCAAAAAGATGTTCAGGGTAGGCCGATTCAACCGGGCCGACCATTCCCGCCGGGGCTGATCGAATGCGATCTCGATTTCGTTGCTGCGGATGGGTATCTCTTCGATGAGCAAGCGCCGCATGGCTTCGTCTACGTCGTCAAACATTGGTGTTCACAGGTGGCAGGTGAAAAATTGCAAACGATTGATTCATGGAGGTTTGTTTGCTCATTGTTCACCATTGGGCGGCTCAATAGGTCAAATCCATATCGGTAATCAGACGTCCCATTTTCTGCATTTCCCGCCGGGTGCTGTGGAGCAAATGATCCATCGTCACCTTGCCCCCGTTGGCCGCCGCCAGATAGGCAGCGCTGACAATAATGTTGCGGATGTTGCCCCCGGCCAACTTGAAGCGGCTGGCAAAGAGGTGCAGATCAATGTCGCTGTCCTGAGGCAAATCGTCAGGGAAGAGGGTCTTCCAAATGTGGAGCCGCTCGTCTTCATCCGGGAAAGGGAAATCGACAATAAACTGCATCCGCCGGGTAAAGGCTTCGTCCATGTTGGCCCGCAAATTGGTAGCCAGAATGGTGACCCCGTCGTATTGCTCCATGCGCTGAAGCAGATAGCTCACTTCCATGTTGGCGTAGCGATCGTGGGAGTCTTTGACCTCGGAGCGTTTGCCGAAAATGGCATCGGCCTCGTCGAAAAAGAGAACAGCACTGCTGCTCTGGGCTTCGTCGAAAATCCGCCCCAAGTTTTTCTCGGTTTCGCCGATATACTTGCTCACAACGGTGGACAAATCCAATTTGTAGAGATCAAGCCCCAGATCGCTGGTGATCACCTCTGCAGCCATGGTTTTGCCCGTACCGGGAGGCCCTGCAAAGAGGACGGTGACACCTGCACTGGTTTTCAGCTTGCGGCCCACGCCCCATTCTTCCATCACCACGCCCCGGCCTTTGACCATCTGCACCATCTCGCGCAGCATGGCTTTTTGGTCGTCTGGCACAACCAGGTCGGCCCACTCGTAGCGCGGCTCGATCTTCTGGGCCAGCCCCGAAAGATTTGGGCTGGAATGGGCACGGGCTGCCGAGATGAGATCGCGTGGCTGGATCACATCTTTGCGCTGAAGTGCCGTGTCTCTGGCTGTGGCGACAGAATCTTGAATCTGGCGGCTGGCCAACGAAAATTGGCTGGCGATTGGCTGGATATCCAACCCTTCGGCAACCGGGAAGTTGACGTTTTCCAGATAGAAGTTCCAAAAATCGAGCCGCTGTCGGTAGGTGGGTCTCTCCAATGTGATACGTAGCATCGAGTCAAACCGCTCGATACCGTGGCTGTGCCACATCTTTTCGCTGCTGACAATCACCGGGCAACTGGCCCCAAAGAGCAATTTTACCAAGTCTGGGGTGGGTCCGCCAGCAGTTAGGCAGACATCCCATCCCTGCACAAAGAGCGCAGATCCTGTCAGCCGTGCATCGCGTATTGCCGTGGTGAGTGCTTCGTTGGTGGGCACACCCGCGCCAACCGCCAGGGCAATATCAAAGGTCATCAGGGGCAAGTTAGCCGCAGCCGCCAGCAACCGAGCCGTGGCAATCTGAATCCCGATGTCCGGACCGTGAAACAGGGCTACTGCCTGGCCGTTGATCGCATCGGAGACTGCTTGCCAGGCCTCGCCAGCCAAAAGATGGTCTTCTTCGGTGGGATAAGGGGGATAGAGTTCGATAAACTGCTGCAGACGCTGGTCCGGCTCGTACTGCCCCAACAACCAAGCCACAACCGAGTCGTCGGCTTTCAGTTGCCGGGACAAAAGAGGGCCATGATCTTCGCCTTCGGCTGCCATATGAACCAGCCGGTTATACAGCAGCCGATTGTTCTTGAGAAATGTGAGCATCAGCCGCATACGCTCATCAGACTCGTTGATCAGTACCTGCAAAATGCTATTGACCGTGGGTCGTCGCAGAGTCGCATCGTCCTGCATATAGCCAAATATGCGCTCGTAGCGCATATCCAGGGCCGGGGCCAAGCACATCAGAAATGCGTCGTATTCGAAAGGATTGAGCCGAAAAGCGCTGCCCAACTGCATCAAACGGGGCGTGACCCCCTGGGCTTCAGCATCCAGACAAACTTCTTGCACACCTATTTCAGCCTGCCGATACATTTCGTTCAAGCTTTCGGCAGCTTGCAAATCACCGTCAATCTGCTGCTGGGAAAAGAAACCCTCTACCTCGGCGCGCGAGATAACCAACCCGCCCATCTGTGCTTCCCGGCTACGGGAAGATTCCAGGGCCAGAATCGTCCGTTGCAGGAGCACATCCAAACGCGCCATTTCGGCATAGAGATGCCGATGGCTGAAGTCCATCTCGATTTTGGGTGCGCCAGGCATGGCAACCATGCAGAACAACCTTGTAGAATCGGCCCGAATGGTTCTTGCTCTACAGGGCCGAGAGAAAATGGATCAAACGAAAACAGGCCAATAAGTTATAGTGGTGATGTGTTGCTGTTGAACAAAGCGGAGGATTCAACTCTGTTGCCAGAGCCAAATCTATGGGGAAGCATAGCGCAGAACCCTTCGCAAACTCTTCGGATTCACTCCATTTCGGCTATTAGCCGTATTCTGGTCGCGCGGAAACCTTCGCACAGTCTTCGCAAACCCAAGAGCATTGTTCAAAAGACTGTATCTTCTCATTATTGAGGGGAACAGGTCTGGGCTGGACCGGGTTTACGCGAAGATACCAAGAGCCCAATACAAGAAAGAAGACTGGGATCGTCGCGCGCTATAGGGCACGCAGCGATCCCAGTCTTCCTCAGCCTCTGCCTACATGTCGGACTGCCTGTCTGCCGAAAACCTACCGTGGCCCTTCCATGACAGGAGTCAGCCAGCTTGTCAGCCCACTTTGTCCACAAGCTCTTCGAAGGCAGCAATCTCTGTCGCGCCATCCAGCACACCGATTTCGAGATGAAAATCCCGCACCTCGCCTGGTTGGATGTGCTGAAAATAGCCATGTTTACGGTTCCAGGCCCGACCCAGCATACTCACGTTGCCCGGCTCGATGCCTGTGACATAGGTTCCCCGATGAAAGTGCTGCCATTGGTTGAGCAAGGGCATTTCGGCCACAGGAAATGTCCAATAGAGACCAAGCCCCAGCTTGTCGTTGATCAAGCCTACATGGGCGTTGCCAACATTATCACCCAAAGGGCAATGGACAAAGACCGTATCGCTCACATCCGTTTGGGGTGGTTGGGCCACGGTGTACACATCTGGCCCCACCTCGGCGTCGGCCAGCCATTCGGTGGTCTTTGCGCTGCGGATCACCAGGCGCGTGCCTCCATCCAGCAGAGGAAAACCAGGATTTGTATGATAGACGAACATGAGCGGCGAAGGGTCCACGCTCTGATTTTCGATGCGATCATGGATACGTATCCGCTTTTCACCCAACACAGTGACAATCTCTCGGCGCAGCTCCAGGTTTGTGCCAAAGACGACCGCTTCCCGCATCCGGCCCCGAATGCGGGTGACATACTCCTCCCCTTCCCAGCCGCTCTCGGCCACCACATGCTTGGCTGGCAGATAGGCCAGCCGCCCGTGCAGCCCAAGTTCCTCGTTCTCTTCCTCTGGATCAACTTCGGGATGGCCAGTGAATGTCATCCCACAGGTTGTCGTCAAGCCAGCAAAAAAGCCCCGCATCCAGCCGTAGCCCTGGGGTTCGTAGAATGCCGGTCCTACGTCGCCGGTGCTGCCCCGAAAACAGAGCGACATCCCTTTGTAGTGGGCCGAGGCAATGTCCAACGCCCTGCCCGGCAACACAGAAAAGCACAGCCCCGAAGCATTGAATACCTCGATCAGATCAGAACCCCGCTCGATCCCTTCCACCATCTCGGCCTTGCGGGTGTGGGCCACCTGGGACATATCGCCAACCAGGTCGAGGACTTCTCGTTTTGTGTAATCACGACCAAAAAGTTTAGGCACAGGGATATCCTTTCGTTGGGTAGATTCCGATTCGAGAAACATGCTCAATTTATTCCAGTTCGATACTTACCTCTACATTAGTACCAACGCTCCTCTGCCGCCAGCCCCACAAGGCTGGCCCCGGCAGGCACAGAAGCGCCCTTTTTCGTGCGGACAAATTCCTCCACAGCCATGAGCATGGGCAGCAGATACTCCTGGGTTCCCGCCTTGCCCATATGGCTGATCCGGGCCACTTGCCCCACCAGCGGCCCGCCGGATGTGGAGATGAGCGTGTTGTGCTCATCGCGCAGATAGTCCCGCAATTCCTCGATGTTCTCCATATCCGAACGCTTGCAGATCGTCGATACGGTGGGCGACGCGACAGCATCCGACGCCAGGGTTTCAAACCCAATGGCGCGCAGACCAGCCCGCAACACCCGTTGCGCCCAGGCATAGCGCGCCCAATGGCCTTCCAGTGTTTCCACCTCCAGAATCCGTTTCAGGCTGGCGTGCAGACCGGCAATGCTGGCTGTGGCCGGTGTGGTGGGGAAGGGAAAAGCCGGGCGGTCCAAGGCTTCTCGCCAGGTGTGGAGGTTGAAATACCAACCCCGATTGGCTGTGGGCGTCTTGCGATCGATGATCTCCCAGGCCCTGGCACTGGCTGAGATGATCCCCAATCCGGGGGCCATTTCCAGCGCCTTGTTGGACGACGTAGCCACCACATCCAATCCCCAGCGGTCCATGGGGATGTCAAACCCACCCATGCCAGAGATCGCATCCACAAAGATGGGCACATCGCGCCCATGGGCCATCTCAGCCAACTCCTGCATTGGGTTGCGCACGCCTGTGCCCGTTTCGTT
>JAHEML010000374.1 GCA_024643705.1 Caldilineaceae bacterium
GTCAACCATTGCTGCGTCGCCAACAACCTCTTCAACGAAGTTGTGGGCCATCGCAACGGGGATATCGAAGTCATTTGGCCCGTTGCAGCGCGGGGACTGTTGCAATAGGCTGGGTCTTCACCATTCAAGTCCTCCCTGTTCAATCAGTCCAAACAAAAGGCCCAAACCTTTCGAGGTTTGGGCCTTTTGTTTGGTTGTCAATTAGTTTTACGGAGCAATTAGTTTACGGAGCCACAGTACGCTGGAAGACAAGCTTCACGTTCGTATGGATTGTGTAGAGAGGTTGTTCCGGCGTGCCAAGACCCATCCCCTGCATCACATCGCTGGGCAAACCTTCAATCTTTGCATTGTAGGAATTTCCAGCTTTATACATGGGATAGTTGTAGGCATAATCTGGCGGGTTTTTGTCCTCGGTCTGACCAGAATCGCTGCCTCCACTCCAAAAAATGGTAACAGGCGCGCCCACCACCCGATTGCCGCCTTCGTCAAGCGCTTCGATGTAGATGTGGTGCTTGCCACCCGATTCCTGCTCGTTTTCCCATTTCGCCTCGATCAACCGCCAAAACGGCTGGCCGGGAGAAACAGAGGCATCGGCCACATTCATGCCCAATTGGCTCAATCGCCCATCCCAGGCCCTGGATGGCAAAGCTGGAACCGAAGCAGCCTGCACTTCTGGTTCTGGGGCTGGGGCGGCCTGCTGCACAACCACAACTGGAATTGGCGTGGGCGGGACGAACGTGGCAGTTGGCAAGGGTGTAGCAGTTGGGATAGGTGTTTCGGTTGGCGTTGCCGAAGGAATCGGCGTGTTGGTGGGGAAAGGTGTATAGGTGGCCGTAGGCTGCACACCTTCGGCGGCCACAGCGATCAATTGACCATCACCCTCGGTGCTTTGCAACGAGACCAACACATCTTCGCCGCCCTGCTTCGCTGCGGTTGCACCTCTCACACTCGACGAAATAGCCGTTGCCTCACCATCGCTGACTTCGTTAGCGCTCAACATGCGGCTTAAGGCTGATGGTGCAGCCACCCCAAAAAGATAGAACAGAATCAGGATAAAGAGGGCAAATCGCAGCTTCGCCCCTAGGCTCAGAGCCGAAAACCAAGCACCCAACCGGCCAAGACCACCACCCGGGCGGTTCGCGTTGGTTACCAATGGCTGCTGGGATGCAGCTTGCCGCCGCTGGGAAGAAAGGACAGGGGCCGGACCATATTCAGCCGCTGGCCGCCCTCCCCCTGCGTAGGCTCCAGCAGGGGAAGGAGCACCTGATCCATGCTCATCACCTCTACTGCTCAATAACCGGCTCAGGCTGATAGACAGGGCAGGCATCCGCATCATCAGCGATTCTAGCTCTTCACGGCCCATGGTCAACAGGTTGACCTCTGTTTCGGCATAGGCACTCTGCCCTTGCAACTGGTTTGTGAGTACCGCTTTTTCGCCAAAAATCTCGCCTTCGCCCAATACCCAACTATTACTGCCTGCCAGGGGCTGCATTCGTACATGGCCTTCTTCGACCAAATAGAGGAATTCGCCGGGGGAACCGGCGCGGAATATCTGTTCTCCGGCGCGATAGCGGGTGGGGTGCAAGTTGTGAACAACAGCCTTCAAATCGTGGCTGCTCAGATTTGCCAGTAAGGGGAATCGACGAAAATAGGCTTCATCCACCGATTCCTCTTGGGACGAAAGCCGGGAAGCCACCACCTGGTTCAACGTAGACCCGATGGCAGGGTAAAGCCCCACCAGTTCGTCCAAATCAGCCTTATACAGCACCCACAGATTTGTGTTCCGGGTCACTGAGGCGTCGTCTGCCCTGTTTTTGCCGGTGAGAAGGCCGACTTCGCCAAAGAAACCACCCGGGCCAACCAGGGCCAATTCTTCTACAATCCCGTGGCTGTTTTCTGCAGTTATCTCTGCCTCGCCAGCGTCCACCAAATAGAGAGCATCGCCCGCTTCTCCCGATCGATAGACGGGTTCGCCAGCAGGAACATGGTGTAGCACCAACCGTTGGGCAATTGCCTGGAGATTCTCTGGCGACATTTGAGAGAATATCGATGTTTGGGCCAACCGAATTACTGCCTGGGTCTGATCGGATTGACTCAGCCTGCTGCGCACTCGACGCCCCAATACGCGACGTAGTGCGGGAAAATGGCTCCCAATCGCGTGAAACTGGGCGGCTGGCAATATCCAAACCAGGCTTTGCCCCCCAGCGTAGGCGCTTTCGGTATATGTTTTGTTGGTCAATAGGGGCAAAACGCCAAAAACGGCTCCGGCCTGCAACCGTTGTATCTCGATGCCAGCTTGATCCGGGCGGATTTCCAGTGTACCCTCTTCCACCATCAGCAACCCAACGGGCAGCTCGCCTGTTCGGTAGAGCAAAGAACCACCTGCCACCGCATGAGGTTGCAGACCGCGGGCCAGTGCGCGCAAAACGTTGCGCGGCAGATCACCTAGCAGATTTGTGCCAGCCAATCGACCTACCAGATAGTCTTCCATTTGGACAACATGCTCGCCAAAGTTGCGGCTTAGGGTGATTCCGATGCGGGGTCGTTGCTTCACAAGTTCCCGCAGAGCTTCGTCGCGCAAACTCCACAGAGTCAAATCACCCACGGCCACAGCGCTGACTGTATGATCCAATCCACGCAAGAACTCGGCTTCGCCCAGCAAGCTGCCTGGCCCCAGTGTTGCCAGCGAGACGCCGTTTTCGCCCAACAGTCGCACAAAGCCACTCTGGACGATTAGCATGTCTTCGCAAGGCTCACCGGCGCTGTGTATCGTTGTGCCTTTGGCTCGGCTTTCCTCGCGCATACTCCCAGCGATCTGGGCCAAATCAGCTTCCGCCAGGTCGGCGAAGAGCGGCACATTACGAATTAGATCGTTATTCACACAAGCTCCTTTATGGTCAAGCGGTTTACCAGTGGGCCACTCAGCAAAACTCTGCGCTGTTGCGTGCTACCCCCATATCCAGACCATTGTACTCTATTTAGTCCAGCCTCAATCCACCGATTTCCCAACAAAAGGCAAACGATTCGGCTTTTTTGGAAAGTTTTTTTTTGCCGAACATGCCAATCAACAGGTACGTTGATCACATGTACGTTGATCAATAGGTACGCTGAAAGGTCACAGTCCAGCTAAAGTGACCGTAACAGCCAGGGATAGCCTTAAAAACCTCGCAACTGGCGTCATCTTTGCAGAAACCACCTTGCATGAGAAAGGCATTCGATATGTTGAACGTCTTGGCGGTCAACCCCTTAGCCAGATCGCTGCTGACTTCGCGGCCATCGACATCCTTGGCAACCACAATATCATCCCCGTCCACATTCACATCATATTGGGCCATGCCCGGACCCTTTTCCCCGGTCACATGATATTCGTTGCGGTAGACACCGCGCACAGTGACCCCGTTCAGCCGGTTGCCTGCTGCATCCAATACGATGACATGAAGTTCTTGCTTGTCGCCACAGTTGATAGAGTCTCCAGCGTAATGGCCGCCGTTCTCCTCAACACCCCAGATGCGCTGCTCCACCAGGCGAAAATCGACCCCAGCTGGTGCAGGCACAGGTGTATTTGTGGGTTGGGCCGGTGCAGGTGTCGCTGTCGGTGCTACCGGTGGTGGGGGCGGGGCTTCGGCCAGGGCCACGGATTCCGTGTTACCTGTAATGTCGACCAGGGGGCCATAGACCCACCCTGTCACACCACCCGCCAGGCTGATTTGCCACCAGTCTCCGCCGGAATTTTTGCCTGTGATCCGGGCACCATCCCCGGCATTCAACGCGCCGACGACAGCATAATCGGTTCCTGGCCCGCCGCGCACGTTCATTGCAGACTGGGATCGAATTTCCGGATCGGATGGGGGTGTTGCAGTTGGAACCTCGGGCGTCGGTGTTGGGGCTTCAAGGGTTGGCGGTTCAGTGGTTGCTGTTGCTTCCTGTGGAATGGGGGTCGGATTTTCCGCCACAGGTATTGGTGTGGGCTGGGTTTGCTCTGTTTGGGGTGCAGCCTGCTCAACAGCCTGGGTATCGATGGCTTGAGACGCCGCGAATCCTCTGGATTGGGCATACCGGTCAATGGCGCTGGAGTTTAGGCCAAACGCCATGGTCAGCCGGACCAACGCATCGGCATTGGTAACATCCCCGTCCCTGATGGCTGTCTCTGTGACCAATACCAACAACTGATTTGTGTTCGGTGCATTCAATGCTGCCAACGAAGATTGGGCCGCGGCCAGATCGTTGGTGGATTGGTACTCAAGTGCAATAGCTAGCGCAGCCTGAGAAGAATCGCCACTACTTGCCCCAGTGCCCGAACTCGACGGTCCACAGGCGGCCAGGAGCCAAAGAAGGGCGACAATGACCAAAAGAGATGAGAGACGAGAGAAACGAACCTGTCCGCACGATTGCCTAGCGCATTTTGGTTGATCAAATTCTGGTTGTACATCAAGCGAGCCGATGCTCTGCTCGCGCACAGAAGATTCCACCCTGCGGGCCATGTCATTCATTCCGAAAGAATTCTCCTAGGGCCAACTCTTTGCTATAATCAATTCCGGTACAGACAACAACGGCCTGCTTTTGAATAGCAGACCGCTGGTGTAGCTACTATGCCGAAGGTGGGACTTGAACCCACACGGGTCACCCCACACGAGTTTGAGTCGTGCGCGTCTGCCAATTCCGCCACTTCGGCTTCGCACACAGTATACGTTTGAAAGTAAAAATCGTCAAATCTGGCCCAGAAATCAATCGAGATACAATGGAGCAGGACCTACTGATTGAACGCGCGTTAGACGGCGATCTGGAAGCATTCAATCACCTTATTCTGGAATATCAAAACCTGGCCTATAGCGTTGCCTACCGGTTGTTGACCAATACCGAAGCAGCAGCCGACGCAGTG
>JAHEML010000375.1 GCA_024643705.1 Caldilineaceae bacterium
CCTCCAGTCGCGCGCCGGGGTTGTCCGTCTGGCGCAGCAGGCCAAGGAGTGCATCGGTGGCGTCGGTGGCCCCCAACTGTCCCAACGCAGAGGCGTAGGCCATTTGCAGCCCTGGATTTTCTTCGCCGAGTAATCGTTCGGCCAGTACAGACGCCACTTCCGGGTTGCCCAACGAACCGAGGGCGCGCACGCTATGGGCCTGAATGGAGCGAAAATCGGAATCCAGCCCTTTCACCAGAGCGTCGTAGGCTGCCGGATCGCCCATGCGCCCCAGTGCCCAGGCAGCAACTACGGCCAGGGCCAGCTCGCTACCATGCAGGATGTCGATCAAGGCGACGGTAAGGCGGGAGTCGGCGGGCATGCGTGAAATGGAAACGATGGCCTCGAAGCGCACGTTGAAACGAGGGTCTTGCAGGGCCTCCAACAGTTCATCCACGGCCAACAGGCTGCGGGTCTGGCCCAGGCGCTCGGTGACTTGCAGGGTGGCCTGTTCGTCTTTTGCCAGGTGGTAGCGGACGAGGGAGGTCATAGCCAAAAAGGGATTGCCCCGTAGGAAGATGCCCACAAACTCGCCCATGCCCACGCTTTCGGTCAGCCGGATGGCGCGCATGGTCAGCAGGCTGAGCAGGGGCAGCACCAAGGCCAATCCAAAGAGGGGAATGTATGGATTGAGAGAGATGAAGAAGAATTGGCCGCTGATGCCTTGGGAAAGTTGGAGTAGTTGGCCGCCCACCAGTTGACTGATCCCCCCGGCGATGCCTGTCCACGCGGTGTAAAGAGCCATGTAGTCGGAGCGTTTGTCGTTGGGCACGACGCTGACATAGAGAAGACGGGCCGAGCCGATGCCCCAGCCCATATCGGCCAGCCCCTGAAAAAGAGCAATCCCCAAAGCCACGTAAAGGCTGATGGGTGAGTGGCGGGGCATAAACATCCAAAGCAAGGGCAGGGACATGCGCAGGAGAAGGCCCCAGAGCATCACCGGCTTGCTACCGTAGCGATCTGCAGCCCAGCCCCACAGAAAGCTGGTTGCCAATCCACCGGCCAGGGTTCCGATCTGAAGCAGGACGATATTTCCCGACGAGAGGCCCACCTCTTCGCGCATGAAGAGGGGAAGAAACGAAGCAATCGGGACCATGGCAAGGGTGAGCAAAGCCACGCCGATCAGGTAGCGCATGTAGTTGCTGTCCCGCAGGGCCGTGCCCAAATCTCGCTGGCGTTTTTGTGCGGGGTTGTTCGGTGCGGGTGCGCCCCCTGGGATAAACGAAGCCAGCCAAGTGGAAATAAAGCCGCCAAAGACACCGATACCGATGAGGATGACAAAACCGGGCAATCCCAGAAAGCGGCCCAGGACAAAACCACCCAGCGAGACCGATGCAAAGCCGACCACCGAGGTAAACATGTTGTTGGTGGCTGTATATTTTCCCCGCATGGTGTCGGGCACATATTCCTGCACCCAGGGCATGTTGGCTGTCATGCCGATAGAACGCACAAGAGAGAAGGCGGCCACTGTGACAGAGATGAATACCAGGGTGATATCCAGCCCAAAGGTGGAGGCGATCCAGGGAGTCAGAAGCATCAGCATGGCGATGGCCGTGCGCCCAGCCCACGCGGTGACATAGGTGCGTTTGTAGCCGAATCGGGCCACGGCTGGCGCGATAAAAATGGAGATGAGGCCGGTAAAAGGAAGTAGGGAGAGAAGAAAGCCGATCTGGCCCTTGCTCAACCCCAGTTCGTTGAGGAAAAGGACGAAAATCGACCCAAAAAAAGTGAACTGAACGAAGACGGTGTTGGCCGAGTTGGAGGCAATCGACCAGCGCAGACCTCGCAATTTCTCGATGGTTGTCGGTTCGGTGCTGGGGGGTTGCATAGACGCTGGTTCGTCTACGGAGGAATTTGCTGTTGAGGAACTTGCTGTAGTGGCAGAGGGCATGTTCGTCTCGTCTCCCATAGGGTTATGTCGTTTCGCAATATGTCAAGCGGTTGCATTGTATTCTTGAAGCATAGCACGCCCCAATGATGGGGGCAAGGTAGGCACGGTAGGCACGGTCATCGCAAACACCAACATGTCGCGTTGCGAAACCGGTCGATTGTGTTACGATCATCCGTGTAAACCTGCGTCCAAAAATTCTGCGGGGATCACCTACTAACCATCGGCCCGGAACAACACCCACAGGTAGACACCATGCATACACACTTTTCCATCCAAGCATACGACGCGGCCAAAGCCTTCATCCAGACGCGCATCTCCCACCAGAGCGTCACCCGGCAGCCCACTGTGGGCTTGGTTTTGGGCAGTGGTCTCAGCTCATTGGCCGAATCCATCCAGGATGCGATCCACATTCCCTATGCCGAGATTCCCCACTTCCCCGCCAGCACAGTGGAGGGACACGCGGGGCAATTGGTTGTCGGGCAATTGGCCGGGGTGACCGTGTGCGCCATGCAGGGGCGTTTCCATTTTTACGAAGGGTACACGCCACAGCAGATCACCTTCCCAGTGCGGGTGATGGCGCGCTTGGGCATACAAACCCTTATTCTCACCAACGCGGCCGGCGGGCTGAATCACTCTTTCCGGGCCGGCGATCTGATGCTGATCGAGGATCATCTGAACTTGGTGGGTATGGCGGGCAATCATCCCCTGTATGGGCCGAATTTGGCGGAATTTGGGCCGCGCTTCCCATCCATGACCCGAACCTACGACCTGGGCTTAGCGCGTTTGCTGCTGGAAACAGCCGCAGAATTGGAGATTCCAGTGCAGCGGGGGGTTTATGTCATGGTCTCTGGGCCGAGTTTTGAAACCCCGGCAGAGGTACGCTTTCTGCGCAATGGGGGTGCGGACGCAGTGGGGATGAGCACTGCACCCGAAGCAATCGTCGCCCACCATGCGGGCATGAGGGTGCTGGGCATCAGCAGTATTACAAATGTGGCGGTGGATTCGGTGGAGTCCGACGCGGACGCGTCCCATGCAGAGGTTTTGGAGACAGGTCAGCAGATTGTGCCGCGCCTGACCCGGCTACTGATCGGCCTATTGGGGAAGCTGGCTGGGTGAAAGTATCAGACAGCCAGAATCGAGTCTACGGTTCGTCAGTTGTGTATACGACAAGATGGTGCTTGGGTCATAAAAAACCTTCAAACCCTATTCATACCGCCGGGCAATGCGGAACTCTGGCGGCTCGGCTCCGTTATCGAAAAAGAGGGGCAGATCGATGGGGATACTCAAGGTTTCCAGCTCGGCTTGGGTTGTTTCCATGCGGCTACTTAGATCGCCCAAGGGTGCGTTGGGATACAACCCCAATGCCGCTTGTCCAGCCAACCACTGGGCCGCTTCCAGCCGCAACACGGCCTGGCTGATTGGGTCTGGGTCTTCGTCGATCTGGGCATTCACCAGTGCGTTCAACTCACCCATCACCCGACCTAGCCCCTGACGAGTCGGATTGATCTCTGCACTCCAATTCTCGGCAACCTGCACACCAAAGCCACCTTCGGCAACCCGAAGCTTGACCAGCAGCCAATTTCGATAATCGAGCAGAATCCTGTGGCGCTGAGCCAATTGGAGTGCAGGATTGTTCCAGCCTGCGTAGGTTTCGGCCCGCAGCCTGTCCTCGGCCATCAGGGCCTGGGAGAGAGCGGCCCGCTCCGGTTCGATGTCCTGGCCGCCTGTAAGCCAAATGCGGTCGATCAGCGCTTGGGCCGCAATCACCCGATCCGCGCTGATCTGGATCAGCGTTGGCGGTGTGGGATAATCGGATTGCAGTTGGTCCAGGCGGCTGGTTAGGGCTACCCGTTCGGGAACCTGGCCCGGCGCGCGCAGAAGTTCGTCCAGGCGTTGTACTTCTTCCGGGTTTCCCTGGCCGCGGATGATCGGCTCGACCGCTTGCAAAATCTGAAGACGTTGGGCCGGGAGCAGACCCGCAGCCTGGGCAGCCACATGTTGGGCTTGCAAGGCAGTTTGCCGTGCGCCGCTGGCATCGTCGGCCAGAAGCAGACCATCGGCTATGTTGGCGAGTAGCTGCCCCCTTTCCAGTGGAGGCATAGGCAGGGCAAAGAGGGTAGCAGATCGGGCCAGATTCAACGCGGCAATCCCCCGTACAGGATCATCCCCTGCCAGAAATTGGCGACCAACCCGCACCAGTTCATTGGCCCGGCGGGAAGGGGTGAGCGAACCATCGTAGACCAAGATGGCGTAGGCAAGGGTGCTCTCCCCCGCGGTGGCCGCCTGACGCACCAGAGCATCACCCTCGGCTCCGGCCAATTGCAGCAGGGCCAAATGGGGTGGGATGCGATCCGGCTCTACCAGTAGCAGGGGGTCGGAGAGTTGGACTGTCGTCTCTTCTTCCAGATTAGGTAGCAGGTAGAGGCCGGAAAGGGCGGCCAAACCGACGAGTAAGCTGAGAAAAAACCCAACCAGAAGCAAAATACGCAACCATGTACGGCCAGGGCTAGGTGGGCTTTGGAGGGGCGAAGTTTGAAATGTCATTCTGTGAAACCACTACGTAGGAATAGCGTGGCGAAAACGGAGACTAGCAGACCAAAAAGCAGTCGTTCTTGTCACGCAAAGGGTAAGAAATACGGAGATGAGTATAGCACGGAGGCAGGAAAGGTGGGAATGGGTGGCAAGGTGTTTACAATCGGGAATGGCAACGACAACAGATTGTTTTTGTCCACCCCCCTGCCTATGCTATGATACTGAACGCGTCTTTTGCCTGTCAATGGCTCTGGTTTGACCGTGTGACGTGACAGGATTCTGGAGGAATACCACGAATATGCAACGAATGAATTATGACAAACGTCCATCTTTTGGGCGCAACCTTGCATCCTTGCTTGAAGGTTCGGCGGCGACGCTTGCCAGTTTGATTCTGATACCGGCTTTGCTGGCTG
>JAHEML010000005.1 GCA_024643705.1 Caldilineaceae bacterium
AGGGGGCGAAACTCGACGGTGACGCCTGGATTGGCCGCCATAAATGTTTCGACGCGCTCTTCGTTCCAGCCGGTGCCGGGCGAGCGGAAGGTGTCCCAGCGCAGAAGAATATTTTCCGCCGCGGGGGCCGCAGGTGCAGCGGGGGCTGCTTCGCCGCCGGACGAGGCCGCCGGGGCTGCGGCTGGGGCGGCAGGTGCTGCACAAGCCGCCAACAGACCGCCTGTCACCAGCAAACTGCCCCGCAAAAATGCACGTCGTGAAATCTGATTTGCCATTTTTCGTCTCTCCTTGGAGTGAAATATGTGGAACAAAATTGAGCAAGGCCAAATATCAAATATCTCTGCACGGACAAAAGAACCAAGTCGAATGGGTTGTACGGTAAGGCTGGAGTGATGATTTAGGGTCGAGATGGGGGTTAAGTTGGAACGGTCTAATCCACAATAAACGATTCCGATGGGCTTGTCAAGTCGCTTTTTTAATTTTTCAATTTCCGGATGATTTCAGGTGTCCGGGGATCGGTAGGACAAAATTTTCTACTTGACAAAGCTATCTGATACCTGTATCGTTCTTTTTAGACCGTTCCAAAAAAGTGTCCAGCCTGTTCATATCGCATGAATCTGAATAATTTGGAGCGTTCTAAAACCCTACTCCCCGTTTCCCTAATTCCGTTCCCTTCGTCGTCTCACCTTTCCCATATCCCTTTGTCACCCAAAGTCAAATTTAATACGGAGGAAGAAAAAAAATGTCGAACCAATCGAAATTGAGCCGTCGAGATGTTTTTCGTCTGAGTGGTGGTGTTGCCGGCGCGGCTGCCCTGAGCGCGGTTGGCTCGGTGGCTGCGGCCAGCCAGCAAGAGGCACGTCCGGTCAAAAAGCAGAATCGACGGTCCGTTGAAGAGATGGCGTACGGCAGTGAATCCCGTTTTGTCTACACCGGCACCTACACCCGGGGTGCTCCGGGCGGATGGTCTGCTGTGGCCAGTGCTAATCGACCCGAAGGAGTGGGCGTTTTTTCTGTGGGGGCAGGTATGGGTGATCTGAAATTGATTCAGACTGTTCCTGCCGATAACCCATCGTGGGTGACGATTCATCCCTCCGAAGACTATCTTTATGTATCCAATGAAATCTGGGATTATGAGGACGCGGGGCTGGGCTCAATTGAATCCTATGCAATCGACGATGAAACCGGTGAATTGACTCTTATTAACCGAGTTGCCACTGGCTCGATCCCGGCGCAGATTGTGGTTAGCCCTGGAGGTGACTACCTGGCCGTGGCTGGTTACGTCAGCGGTACCTATGAACTCTTCCCCATTGGCGAAGATGGCAGCCTGGGCGAAGCCAGCAGCGTGTTGCAACAGGAAGGCTCTGGCCCCCACGAACGGCAAGACTCACCCCACTGCCATGCGGTGGCCTTCGATCCCAGTGGCAATTACATTGCCGGTGCCGATCTGGGCACGGATTGGGTGAAGACGTTTACCTACGAGGATGGAGAGCTGGTAGAAGTGAGCGCGGTGATGGTGGCTGAGGGTTCTGGCCCCCGCCATGTGGCGTTCCACCCGGGCGGCGAAGTCCTCTACGTCATCAATGAGTTGACCGCCAACATTAGTGTCTTGGCCTTTGACCCAGAGAGTGGTGAACTGGGCGAGGAGATGCAGACCATCGCCACCGTGCCCCAGGATTTTCCGGCCCATAAGAGTACTGCCGAGATTCTTGTCCACCCGTCGGGTAAATTCCTCTACAGCACGAACCGCAAATTTGAGAATCACTCCCTGGCCGATGCGGTTGTTGCCTACAGCATTGATGAGCACGGCCACCTGCGGCTAATTGGCTACACCACCGCAGGCATCGACTTTCCCCGGGGTATTGCTATCGATCCCACGGGCACTTGGCTCTATGCAATGGGCCAGAAGAGTGATCAAATCGTTCAGTTTCATATTGATCCCCATTCTGGCGTGCTGACTGCCACGGGCAATGTGACGGCAGCGATGGTTCCCGTAAGTATGGCCTTTAAGGCGTAGGATAGCGCGCAAGCAGGTGGGTGAGGGATATTCAGTCATCCCTTACCCACTTTTGATTCCAAACATCCAACCAGATTCTATCCGTGTCATCAACCAGTACCGATCCATCCAAGACCGATTCATCCAAAATCACTTCATCCAAAACCGTCACACTGAACCACGTAGCCGAAGACGCGGGCGTCTCCCGTTCGACAGTCTCCCTTGTTTTACGCAACAGTCCACTGGTGGCCGCCGTTACCCGCGCACGGGTGCAAGCATCGATCAAACGGCTGGGCTATGTCTATAACCGGGGCGCGGCCAGCCTGCGTAGCCAGCAGTCGAACACCATCGGGCTGATCGTCACAAACATCACCAATCCTTTCTTTGCCGAATTAACTGTTGGCGTAGAGGATGGACTGGAAGAGTCCCGTTACACTGCACTGTTGGGCAATACGTCCGACACCCTCAAAAAGCAGAATCTGCTCCTGGAGCGGATGCAAGAACACCGGCCCGATGGCATACTCCTTTGCCCCACCGATGGCACGTCGGTAGCACAACTCCGCCGTATGCAGAAGCAAACCCCAGTGGTTCTCTTTGTGCGCTATCTGCCTGACCTGGAAATTGACTATGTAGGGGCAGACAATGTGAAGGGCGGGGAGATCGCCACGGCCCATTTGATTAGTCTGGGCCACAAACGCATCGGTTTTGTGGGCGGACCGGCCTATTCCTCGGCCCGGCGGGATCGATTGCAAGGCTATGCAAATGAACTGAGAATAGCGGGAATCCCCGTGGACGAGCGCTTGATTGTAGTTGGCCCGATGACCAGAGAGGGCGGGCGACAGGGCATTCTGGAATTATTGAACCAGGAGAATCCTCCCACAGCCGCTGTTTGTTGCAACGATTTGGTGGCGGTTGGCGCGATGCTTGGTCTACAAAGTGTAGGCCAAATCCCCGGTGAAGATTTTGCTGTGGTTGGTTTTGACGATATTGACGAAGCCCAGCTCTGGCACCCCCCATTGACAACTGTTGCCCTGGACCCACACCATCTTGGCGAAATGGCGGCTCACCTTCTGTTGGAACGCATTGCCAAACCAAAAGGGACACCACGCCAAATCACGCTTGCCTGCCGTTTGGTGGTGCGCCAGTCCAGCGGCGGGCCGGTAACTGCCCCCAAACCCCAGTGATACGGACAACCCCCCACTCTGCCAACGCCCCAGACTTGGGAAGGTGTGAGGCCGGTATGAGCCTACTTCGTCACCCTTCCAGCCCCTCCATCATCACCCGGAAGAAGCGACTGTAGTCGATATCCAGCCCCACGTGACAGTTGGCCGGTTTTTCGGTCAGCCCCTCCAGATCGCACACCGTCATCCCCGCGGTGAGTGTACCGGTCGTTTCTACATCCACAAAACAGTGGTGGGTCGTCAACATCCCCGGATCGACCACCGCAGCCACAGCACAGGCGTCGAAAATCTGCACACCCGGCTTGCCCCAGCCCACCACTTCCCGCTGCACACAAAAGTCCAGCAGTTCCCCGGTGATGCGCGCCCGATCTGTCGCTAATGCCTTCACCTGGGCCACATCGTCCGGCGGAATGAGCGCGCGGCTTGTCACATCCAGCCCCACCATGGTGATGGGCCAACCGGCCTGCCAGACAATGCGGGCTGCCTCCGGGTCGATCCAGATGTTGAATTCAGCCGTGGGCGTCATGTTGCCGCCGTGGACAGCCCCACCCATCAGCACCACCTTTTTTACCTTTTCCACAATGGCCGGCTCTTTGTACAGGGCCAGGGCAATGTTTGTCAGCGGGGCCAGAGGCACGAGGACGATCTCCCCGTCCGAAGCCATGATCATTTCCACCAGCCAGTCCACCGCATAGCCGGGGGTGGCTGCCCGCTTTTTAGAGAAGCGGAAGTGCTGGCTCTGCGCGTCGGTGGAGCCGCCCAACTCCCGCACCAGGGGGCGATGCGCGCCTGCTATCACGGGGATATTTGTGTAGCCTGCGGCGTCCAGGGTGCGCAGGGTATTGTCGGTTGTCACGTCCAGGGGGGCGTTGCCCGCCACGGTTGTCACGCCGAGCAGCTCGATTTCGGGGTGGCCCGCGGCTATCAACATGGCGACGGCGTCGTCGTAGCCCGTATCAACGTCGAGGATGATGGGTGTGGGCATAGGCGTAGGCATGGGTATGTGGTTCTCCAGGATGAGAGATTTTTTGGGGGGGTGATTCCCCGTCACCAGTCGTCGGTTGTTGGTCGTCAATCGTCAATCGTCGGTCGTCTGTCCCTGCAACTCCCGCATTCGAGCTTGTTTTTCGCCGCCACTCACCTTGCCCAACGCATGCAGCGCGCCAAAACCTTCGATCACAAAGCTGGCCGCTACCGCGCCCCAATGGGCCGCGGCGATGGGATCACCCGTCTCTGCCAGCCCCAGGGCGAAGGCACCGCAAAAGGCATCGCCCGCGCCGGTCACGTCTTCCACACGGGCGGGGGCGGCGGGAATGGACGTAAAAGTGTCCGCCTCGCGCTGGTAGACCAAACTCCCCTCCCCGCCCAATTTGAGGACGACGACGGGTGGGCCATCCGCGGCCAAACGCCGGGCTATCTCCTGGCGGCTGGTCTGGGGGCCAAAGAGCAGGCGCGCCTCGGCTTCGCTGGGCAAAAATGCGTGGCACAGGCGCAGAAGTTCGGCGATTTCTGCGGCGCTTTTCTGGCCGATCCACAGGCCTGGGTCCAGGGTGATCTGGGGTGTACCGGCGCGGTGGGCAGCCGCGATGCAAGAACGGGTTGTCTCCCAATCGATGGGGCTACAATGAAAGGCGCGCCGGGGCCAGCAGATGGGGGCGACGGTTGTGCCGTCGATCCACAAAGGCCGATAGCTGGCTTCTTGCGCATCGGCGGTGGGCTGGCTGTACCCTCGCAATCCTGTGGGCATGGGCAAACCCAGGGCAGCATAGTGGCTCGCCGGGTTGCCCTCATCTCGGCTGCCGTCGGCGAAATGGGAGAAGAAGGTGCGTTGGTCCACCGCTTCGGTGATGGGAATAACGCAGCCTGTGTCGATGCCGTGGCTCTCCAACGCGGCCAGCCAACCCTCTGGAAAATTCGGCCCACATTTGGCGAGGATTCCTACTTCACCCCCATTGCTCCACAGGCGCGCACCCACCGCGGCAAAGGTGGCGTTGCCGCCAAAAATGTCCGACGCAGTTCGACCGTCGGCAGCGATCAAATAATCAATGCGCAGACCGCCAAGACAGATGAAATCAGCCATAGGGTTTGGGGGGATGATAAGATGATGGGATAATGGGGAAGTAGATATTTATCTCTCCCTACCGTTTTCTCCACAGGAGACCAAGTATGACGCAAATCCCCGACAGCCATAAAGATATTTTCGAGAAGAAGAGCTTCGCCCACGTCGCTACCAGCGAAGGCGATGTACCCCAAGTGACGCCAGTCTGGGTGGAGTACGACGGCGAGCATGTCCTGATCAACAGCGCCAGAGGCCGCAAAAAGGATCGGTCACTTCGGGCGAACCCCAACGTTGCCATCAGCGTGCAAGACCCGGACAACCCCTACCGCTATATCGGTATCCAAGGCAAAGTGGTGGAGATCACCGAAGAGGGCGGGACGGAGCACATTCACAAACTTTCGTACAAGTATAACGGCCACGCCTATCCCGAAAAGGCACTGGTCGGCCCGCCCCGGGTCATCTACAAAATCCTGCCCACACGGGTGTGGACCGTGGGGTAGCGGGGCTGACGACGGACAACCGACGACCGACGACCAGGCATATTCGATCACTGGTCGTCGGTCGTCCATCGTCGGTCGTCCATCGTCGGTCATCCATCGTCGGTCATCCATCGTCGGTCATCCATCGTCGGTCATCCATCGTCGGTCATCTATCACAGCATCCCCGTCAACAGATCGAGAATCCCAAAAAACTTGAAAATCGAATAGATCACCACCACGATCAGCAGCCAGCGCACGTATTTGTTGGCGTTGGGCACACTGACCGCGAATTTGGCCGCGGCCCAGGCCCCAATGCTCTGGCCCACCGCCATCAGCGCGCCAATGCCCCAGTTGATCTCTACGGGCGAGAGCATAAAGACGATCAAGGCCACAACCGTAAAGGCCAGCACAATTACCAGTTTGATGGCGTTGGCGTGAACCATGGAATAGCCCGCGCCCAGCACCATGGCGGCCAGCAGAAAGACGCCCACCCCGGCCTGGATAAATCCCCCATATCCTCCAATTACAAAAAAGAGAGCCAGCACACCCAGGCTGGGTCGCCCCTCCTTCACTTCGGATTGTGCCCGTAGCCATTTGTTGGGGTTGACCAGAATGGTGATCAGAATCAGCACCATCATGCCGCCGATAGCAAACTCCATCTGATCATTATCCAGAATGGTGGCAATGTATGTGCCCACCACCGCGCCCAGCATGGCAGGAATGGTCAGCCAGAAGGAGCCGCCGATGTCCAGTTTGCCACTGCGCTGAAAAGTGGCAATGCCGGTGATATTCTGCACCAGCACACCCACCCGATTGGTGGCGTTGGCTACACCTGCATCCAATCCCAGAAAGACGAGCATGGGGAGAGTCACTGCCGAGCCGCTGCCCGCCAGTGTGTTGATAACCCCGGCGACGATACCGGCGAGAATGGCAAGCGCATATTGGAGAGGAGAGAGGTCCATTGGGCAGCCTTTTTTGGTGGGTTAAGAAATTAGAGATTGGAGATTGGGAGACAAGAGATTTGAGATAGGAGATTATCTACGAACGATCAATCTCCTATCTCAAATCTCTTGTCTTTTCTCTCTCCTATTTTTCACAACGTCGGCACGATCTTTGCCAGCCGTTCTACGGTCTTTTCCAAATCTGTCATGTGGGTAGCGAAGGCAAAACGGACATGCCCCTCGCCCGCCTGCCCAAAGGCGATACCCGGTGTCGAGGCGATCAGCCCATCTTCCAGCAGCTTTTGCGAAATTGCCAGGCTACCTTGCTCGGTGTGGGTGAACTTGGCAAAGAGGTAAAAAGCACCCTCGATAGGGCTGCTCTCGATGCCGGGGATTTCGTCCAGTGCGTCCAGCAGGAAGGTGCGTCGTCGGGCGTAGGCCGCGGTCATCTCGCGGACACATTCCTGCGGGCCGTTCAGCGCAGCCACACCCGCGGCCATGGAAAAGCTGGCCGCCGATGTAATGCTTTGGGTCTGATAAGCCCGGGCCAGCTTGGCGATGGGTTTGGGCGCGGCCAGCCAGCCCAGCCGCCAGCCGGTCATGGCGTAGGCTTTGCTGAAACCGTTAATGATCAGAGTGCGCTCGGCCATGCCCGGCTGGGCAGCCAACGAGTGATGCACCTGGCCGTCGAAAAGGATGTGCTCGTAGATTTCGTCGCTGAGGACGTAGAGATCAAACTCTTTGGCGATCTTCACAATCGCGTCGATCTCGTCCTGTTGCAGCACCCGCCCCGTGGGGTTGTTGGGCGAGCAGGCCATAATCAGCTTTGTCTTTTCTGTCACATGACCGCGCAGAATGGATTCGCTCACCCGGAAATTGTCCGCCGCGGGCAGGGCCACATGCACAGGCACGCCGCCGTTCAACTGTACCATGGGCGCATAGCTCACCCAGGCCGGGTCGAGGATCATCACCTCGTCGCCGGGGTTCAGGGTGGCGGCCAGCCCTGCATAGATGGCCCACTTGGCTCCCGGCGTCACCAGAATCTGATCGGTTGTGGCGGTGACGCTATTCTCTCGCGCCAATTTATTGACGATTGCTTCCAGCAGTTCCGGCGAGCCAAAGCTGGGGGGGTAGTGGGTGTCGCCACTGCGGATGGCAGCAAAGGCGGCTTCCTGGATATGTTTGGGGGTGTCGAAGTCTGGTTCACCCCCGGCCAGGTTGATCACATCCAGCCCGGACGCAGCCAGTTCGCGGCCCTTTTGCATCATCGCTGCGGTCACGCTGGCCGGGACGGAACCAACTAAATTCGATAAAGATTTCATTGTCAGCCTTTCATCTCGTGTGGTGTGATTAAGGGATCGAGAGATGAACCGATCAACCAATCCCTCAGTCGCCTAATCTCTAATCTTTCAGCACATCCGCAATCGCTTCGCACAGATACTCCATATTGCCTTCCGTCATCCCGGCCACGCTGATGCGCCCGGAGCCGACGATATAGACGCCATGACGCTCGCGCAGGGCCTTCACCTGGGCCGGAGTCAGCCCGCTGAACGAGAACATCCCCCGCTGGCGGGCAATGAACGAGAAATCCCGGGTGACACCCTTTTCGTTGAGCGTCTCCACAAAGAGATGACGCATGGTGTTGATTCGTTCGCGCATGGCCGTCACTTCGCCCTCCCACCGGCGGCGCAATTCCGGATCGCCCAAAATGGTGCGCACAATCTCGCCGCCGTGAGCCGGGGGATTGGAATAGTTGGCCCGAATGCAGCGTTTGACATGGCTGAGGGCAGACTCGGCGGCTTCTGGCGTGCGGGCCACAAGGGTCAGCGCGCCGGTGCGCTCGTTGTACAGGCCAAAATTTTTGGAATAGGAGCTGGCGACGAATAGCTCCGGGCAATGCTCAGCGACAATACGTACCCCCGCCGCGTCTTCATCCAGCCCATCGGCGAAACCCTGGTAGGCGAAATCGAGAAGCGGCAACAAGCCCCGCTCCGCCGCGATCTTCGCCACGGCCTGCCACTGGGACGTAGAAAGGTCCACACCGGTAGGGTTGTGGCAGCAGCCGTGGAGCAGCAGCACATCCCCGGCAGGGATCGAGGCCAGGGTTGCCAGCATGGCATCGAAATCAACGCCGTTGCTAGCCGGATCGAAGTAGGGGTAGGTTGCCACTTTCAGCCCGGCGGATTGGAAGACGCTGGGGTGGTTGGGCCACGTGGGATCGCTGATCCAGACTGTCGCGCCGGGGCTGATCTGCCCCACAAAATCCGCAGCCACCCGCAGCGCGCCTGTGCCGCCGGGGGCCTGGGCTGTCACCGCCCGGCCACTGGTCACAATCTCGTGGCTGTCGCCAAAGACAAGCCGCTGGCTGGCCGCGTCGTATTCCGGGCTGCCGTCGATGGGCAGGTAACTCTTCGTCTTCTCGCCGGTCAGCAGACGCCGCTCGGCCTCTTTCACACTCTCCAACACCGGGGTCGCGCCACCGGCATCTTTGTACACACCCACCGCCAGATTGGTTTTGCGGGGGTTGGGGTCTTTCTTGAAGGCTTCGGTCAGCCCCAAAATCGCATCGGGTGGGGCAGGGGAAATTGTGTCGAACATGGGGAAACCTCTTTTTTGTAAGAACGAAATTGGACGTAGAAAGTGACGAAATTTCTATAAGTGATGGCAGACGACGGGCGACAGACGACAAATCAGTTCTATCGTCATTCATCCACAAACAGATCGACGAACCCAAAACTCTCCACATCCACCAACCCCTTGTCTGTCAACTTCAATTTGGGGATCACTTCCAGGGCCATGAAACTCATCGCCATAAAGGGATCGTGGAGGGGCGAGCCGAGTTCGGCAGCCGCGGCCAGCAGTTCGTCGTATCCGGCAGCCACCGCGGCCACCGGCTGATCGCTCATCAAGCCAGCCACGGGCAGGGGCAGATGGGCCAATATTTGGTCGCCATCGGCAATGACAATCCCGCCCCCCATTGCGCCCACAGCACGGGCCGCCGCCAGCATGGAGCCGTCGTCCGCGCCGATGACCACCAAATTGTGATGGTCGTGGGCCACCGTGCCTGCCAGCGCGCCCCGACGCAGGCCAATCCCCTGAATAAAGCCGAGGCTCTGGCCGCCGCTGGCTGTATGCCGTTCGATCACAGCCATTTTCAGCAGATCACGGGTTGGGTCGGCCACGGCCAGCCCATCCACAATCGAAGCGGGCAAAATGCGTTCTTCGGTGACCAATTGATTTTCCAACGAACCGATCACCCGGATTTTGTCGCCCTGAGCCGGAATGCTCAGGGAAACTGCGTCCCAGTCTATCTGCATGGTTGCGCCAATGGCCGCGGGCATAGGGGGAGAAGCAAGGGACAATCCCGGCACGATCCGCCCCTTTTCCGCCACCAAACGGCCACCCGCATAGACCTGGCGAGCCTGGGGTGCGGCCAGATCGTCAAAGACCATCATGTCGGCCAACCGACCCGGAGCCAGCGCGCCCCGATCATGCAGGCCATAGCACTCGGCAGTGTTCAGGCTCGCCAGCCGAAAAGCGATCACCGGGTCGATGCCATAGGCAATCGCTTCCCGCAGCATATAATCCACACTGCCCTGGCCCAGCAGATCGCCTGCTTGCCGGTCGTCGGTGCAGAAACAGATGCGCCGGTGGTTGGCCGGGGTGATCAGGGGCAGAAGGGTGTGGAGATTGTGGGCGTTGGTGGCTTCGCGGATCAACACGTAAAAGCCCCGGGACAGCTTTTCGGCTGCTTCTTCCACAGTGGTGCATTCGTGTTCGGTCTGCACACCCGCGGCCGCATAGGCATTCAGGTTATGGCCGTGCAGGGCGGGCGCATGGCCGTCGATGGGTCGCCCGGCAAAGGCGGCGATCTTCGCCAGCACGCCTGGATCACCGTGGACCACGCCGGGGAAATTCATCAATTCGGCCAGACCATAGACCGTGCCTTCTGCCAACAGCGCGGCAAGATCAGCCGCGTCCAGGGTGGCACCGCTGGTCTCCATTGTTGTGGCCGGCACCGCGGACGAGGCCATCACCACCACCCGCAGGGGCAAATCCCGGCTGCTGTCGGCCATGAAACGCACACCCGCCAGCCCAGCCACATTGGCAATCTCGTGGGGATCGATGATCGCGCTGGTCACGCCCCAGGGCAGCACGGCCGCGGCAAACTGGGATGGCACACACAGGCTGCTTTCGATGTGGACATGGGCGTCGATCAGCCCTGGCGCAACGAACGCGCCCTTCAGATCGACCGTCTGTCCGGCGCGGTAGCCCGGCCCGATCCCGGCGATGCGATCACCGTGGATGGCAATATCGGCCTCTTCGATTGTGCCGGAGAAGACATTCACCAGCCGTCCGCCCCGCAGCAGCAGGTCGGCCTCCGTGTCACCCCGGGCCACGGCCAGGAGATCAGTTAAGTGATCGGGCATCGACATTGGAAAAGCTCGGAAAATGGAGAGCGGATCAACCAGAACTGGCGGTTTGGCGCTGTTATTTCGTCAAACCGTTCGGGTTATTATAAGCAGTGCAAGGGGAAATGGAAAGATGGGGGAAGTATCAGCATGGTTTGACTTGGGGGCGGGAGAATGGAGGGAGAATTGACCAGGGTACGAAATTTGTATACGATGGATGGAAGGAGCCTGATCGTAGGAAGAAGATGGATTTACACCGCTACCCTGGTTCCCATCGCTCTGCGTGGGAATGCCCGCGAGACGTTCTGCGTCCGTGTTTGTGGTTGGGTGTATGGTTGTGGGGGATGCAGAACGTCCGGGTAAAGTACCCACGCGGAGCATGGGCACAAGGTCGTGGCACGAGATGAGAAAAAGATGGATTCACACCGTTGGTCTGCTGGGTTGACTTCGATTTTATGCGGGTTGGCAAATGCCGCGTGGGTGGGGCTTTCTCTTGGGGATGCTTGGCGCTGGCGGCAGGCGGCGGGTCAAGTAGCTGCCACCCAGGAGCGGACGCTTTATCGCATCCTGCGGGACAACGAAGCCACCCAATATGGGCAACGCTATGGCTTTGCCCATATTCGCTCTGTTGCCGGCTTTCAGCAAGCACTGCCTTTGATTGGCTACGACGACATCGCGGGCCAGATTGCACAGATCGCCTCTGGTGGACAGGGCGTGCTCACTGCCGAGCCAGTCCGCCTGTTGGAGCCGACCAGTGGATCGACCGCTGCTACCAAGCTGATCCCCTACACCGGGAGTTTGAAAGCCGAATTCCAACGTGGAATCGGGCCGTGGGTCGTCTCTACTTTCCTGCGCCAACCAGGGCTATTCCCAGGGCAGGCATGGTGGTCTGCCACACCGGTGGTAGCGCGGAATCGGCTTTCTGCCGGTGGTATCCCCATTGGCTTCGAGGAAGAGAGCGAGTATTTTGGCAGCGCCCAGAGCCGGTTGATCCGTTCGTTGATGGCTGTACCCGGTGCGGTGAAACTGATCGACAATATGGACGCGTTCCGCTACGTGACACTCCTGTTTTTGCTGCGTAGTCGCTCTCTGCGGCTGGTCTCCGTCTGGAACCCCACATTTCCCATGCTCATCCTCGGCCCCCTGGACAAGTGGTGGCCCCGGCTGGTCGATGACATTGAAAAGGGGAGCCTTTCCCCGCCATCACCTTTGGACGCAGATTTGCACGTGCATCTGGCCCATGCCAATCGAGCCGATCCTCGTCGGGCTGCCGAGATTCGCGACCTTTGTCGCGGGGCCAGTTGGGACAACGATGACGGGCGCGGCGCGCTCCATCGACGCCTGTGGCCCCGGTTGGGGTTGATGAGCTGCTGGGCGGATGGCAACGCTGCCACCTATGCGGCTCGGCTCTCCCGGCTCTTTCCCCAGGCCCGGCTGCAACCCAAGGGTTTGCTGGCGACCGAAGGCTTCGTCTCTTTCCCGTTGGATGGACAGCCGGGCCACGCGCTCTCGCTCGGCTCCCATTTCTTCGAGTTTTTGCCGACAGAAGCTAATGCCCAGCCCGATCAATCCACATCGGGCCAGGAATGTCGGCTGGCCCATGAGCTGGATGTGGGCGGCCACTACGAGGTTGTGATCACCACAGGTGGTGGGTTGTATCGCTATCGGCTGGGGGATGTGGTGCAAGTGGTGGGGCATTATCGCCAGTGCCCCCTGCTCCGCTTTGTGGGGCGGGCCGGGGCTGTCAGCGATTGGTTCGGTGAGAAGCTGAACGAACGCCACGTGGCTTCAGCCCTGGACGATCTATTGGCCCAACGGGGCTGGCAACCCGCTTTTGTCATGTTGGCCTGTGCCGCACAACATCCCCAACCTGCCTACACGCTCTTTATCGAGCAGCCGTTTATTGAACAACCAGAACTGTCGGAGACATTGTTGCGCCCATTGGCAGAGGAGTTGGATGAGCGCTTGCAGGAGAATTTTCACTACAAGTATTGCCGTCGGTTGGGGCAGCTACACCCTGTGCGCATCTGCCCAGTGACCAACGGGTTGGAGCGCTATATCGCGGCCTGTGTGGCCCATGGGCAGCGTGCGGGGGATGTGAAACCGGTGGCACTGGATGGGGGCGACGGCTGGGGGGAGGTCTTTGGCTGATGGAATGTCGCCCCAACTGCGGCGCGTGCTGCATCGCCCCATCCATCTCGTCTGCTATCCCCGGAATGCCCGAAGGTAAGCCAGCAGGGGTGCGCTGTGTACAGTTGGACGACGATTGCCGCTGCCTGCTTTTTGGCAAACCAGAACGCCCCGCTGTCTGTGCCGGTTTGCAGCCATCGGCGGAGATGTGCGGCGAAAGCGCAACCGAGGCAATGAGCTTTCTGATTATGCTGGAAAGGGCCACATCGTCAGACTGATCCGCCGCGCTTGAAGAAATGGGTCACCAGCGTCTACAATAGAACAGACGTAACGACCAAGCCTTTGCCGCGAATTCAACGAATTTCACGAATGATTGAGCCAAATTCGTGGTATTCGTGCAATTCGTGGCGAAAATCCGGTCAGTGGCTGGGTAGTTACGATCAGACGATGAAATAGAACAGACGAACGGCAGGAAACAAAATAGATATTCGGGCAACTGCTGCCAGAGGGGAACCGGTATTCTTCTTTTTGCGTTCGTTGCCAGGGGGTTAAGGGGCATACTTGATTGGCAAGGGGATGAAAATGGGCAAATCGATTGGGGTAACAGCGGGGACGAAATGGGTTGCGCGGCGAGCAGTGTATCTGGTATTGGCACTCTTTCTTCTGGCGGGTTGCGGCGGCAACGAGCCGGAGACACCCACGCCCCCATCTGTTGCCGAGAACAATCAGATGACGCCCCTGGCTTCCACCAATACGCCTATTCCAGCAACCCCAGCAGCAAGCACTGGCCCCACCCAAGCGCCGACCGTGCGTCCCACGCCCGTCATTTTGCCCGAAATCCTGCCCGCCGCCCTCTATTTTTTGCAGGATGGGCAGATTCAACGGCTGGAAAGCGATGGCGTCACCCTGACCCAATTCACCCAAGAGGACGAACCGATCACTGACTTTGATGTCTCCCCGGTGGATGCCCGGCTGATCTACGTGAGCGGCAATCGACTAATCGAGGCGAACCCACAATATGGTACCCGTTTTGTCAAGGTGATCGGCGAACCTGTCAGCGACGAACCCTCGTCGTACACATCCCAACGCATCTCGTCACCGTACTTTGCGCCGGACGGCTCCCAGATTGCCTTTGGCCTGAACGGGATCAACCTGATCCCTGCGGGCGAGGCTACGGAATATAGCCTGCTATTGGCGAGTGATCCCTACCCAGACCCAAACAATCCACCCCGATCCCAAGTTCGTTTCTTTTATCCTGGCGGGTGGTCGCCTGATGGCACAAAGCTCTTGGTCGACTACGGCTACTGGCCCGAAGCCGGTGGCATCGCGCTGTTTGATCTGCCATCTTCCTCGCTTGTCGAACTCACTGCCGACGACCCCAATGCCACCATCTGTTGTGGCTGGGACTGGGGTCGAGATGGGTCTGCTGGTTACATTGCCAGCGATCTGCTCATCTATGCCAACCCTGGTCTAACCCGGATCGACACAGCCACAGGCAACGCCCAACTCCTGGCCGTCGGTCTGCCTGCCGAAGGCCCAGCCCCGGATGATCCAATCCGGCTCTTTCGTAGCGCGTTCGAGGATGAAGATGGTTCGTTGCTCAGCTTTGTGAGCCAGGCCACCGAATTTGATGTGGACGCACCCTATCGCATGGAACGGTTTACCGAAGATGGCGATCTGCTGACACCGGAGCGTTTGGAAGAATATATGCACGTCTCCGAAGTGTTGTGGGCGGCTGACGGCAGTGGGGCTGTGATTCGCCTAGACACAGGTGATGACGGCACAGTAAACCAACTGGTTTGGCTGCCTCGTGCTGCTGGCGAGCCGATTGTCTTGCCTGCCAGCGGCACTCAACTGCGTTGGGCTCCGGTGATCAGCCGGGACAATCGACAGGCCGCGGCCGAGGGTGAACGGGCCGAAGCCGCACCCGCAGAGACAGGCGGCGACACCCCAGCCAATCCCGCGCCCGCCGACGATGCCCCTCAGCTTGTGGCACGGGTCACCCTGAACTTGCGCTCTGGCCCCGGCACTCTCTACCCGGTTGTGGGTAGCCTGAACCAGGACGAATCCGTCGAGATCGTCGGCGTTTCGCCCGACCACACCTGGTGGCAGGTGGCTGTGGCAACCCAGGAGGAAACCACAGCCTGGGTCATTGGCGACCCGGATTTTGTACAGCCCCAGAATGCGGCCAGCGTGGCTGTTGTCACGCCACCGCCGCCGCCTTTGCCTGTGGGGCGCATCTTCTACCCAGGCTGGAATGCAGATGGACAAACGGCTATCTATTACCAGGAAGTTGCGCCCGGCTCGTCCCCGCAACTGGTCGTCTCCAACGCATCCCAGCCTAGCCTCTCCAACGATGGCACGCGGCTGGCCGTGCGCAGTGTGCGCAGCGATCTGCTTGGCATTGGCGTTTGGGACATGGCCGCCAAAGAGATGGTTGGCCTGACCAGCCACCCAGAAGATACCCTGCCCCGTTGGAGTCCCAACGGCGACGCGGTTGTCTTTGGGAGCACCCGCCATGGTGATCGACGCTGGCGTGTCTATGTGCAGCCGACAGCACCCAACGATCCAGTGCGAGAGATCGCCTTTGGTTTGGACCCGGACTGGAATCAATCCAGCGATCTGATTGCCTACAAAGGCTGTGATCTCACTGGCGAAAATTGCGGCATCTGGACAATGGACAGCCTGGGTGGGCAACAACAGCCCGTGACCAATAACGTGTCAGATTCGCGGCCGATCTGGTCACCCACCGGCCAGACGATTGTCTTTATGAGCGAATCCAGAGACGGTAACTGGGAAATCTATAGCGTGGACCCAGATGGCAATGTGGTCACCCGGTTGACCAACAACCCGGCCAACGATGGCTTGCCCGTTGTCAGCCCGGATGGGCGCCAGATTGCATTTGTCAGCAACCGGGGCGGCGAATGGGGCGTCTGGGTCATGCCGATTGGCGGTGGCAGCGCAGAACGGCTCTTGCGTTTGGGGTCAGATTTGCCCAACTGGTTGGAGCAAAGCATCGACTGGGCCAGGTAGCACTGCACAGACGAGATTGCAGTAAGTGCGAGATTAGTGAGATTGGGGGTTGGGAGGTTGTCCCAATCCCCATTTTCTTTTGTTGACGCAAACGCTCTTGCACGTTACAATGCCAAGAACAAATGTTCCGTTCGGTGGCTGTACTGTCGTCCGTCGTCCGTCGTTAAATAACAATCCCAAAAGCGAGTGACCCGTGGCAACAAAAACAAAAGTGCGCTATGTTTGCACAGAGTGCGGCAGCGTACAGATGAAATGGATGGGCAAATGCCCAGACTGCGACGAATGGAACACCCTGGAAGAGACGATGATTCAGCCATCCAGCGGGGCCAGCAGCAACGGCACGGCTCTGATGGGTGCGCCCCAGCCGCTCTCGTTGCCCTCGATTCCTGCCGAACCGTCCCGTCGCCTTGTGTTGAGCAACGGCGAACTGAACCGGGTGTTGGGTGGTGGTATTGTGCCTGGCGCGGGGATACTCGTCGGCGGTGATCCGGGCATTGGCAAGAGCACCCTGCTGTTGCAAATGGCCGCTGATGTGGCGGGTCAGGGCGGCACAGTCCTCTATGTCAGCGCCGAGGAGAGCGCTTACCAGATCGGGCGGCGGGCCACCCGGTTGGGGATCACCGACGAACGCCTCTTTGTGTTGGCCGACACCATTTTAGAGCAGGTGCTGGAGCGCATTATCCAAATGAGACCCGCACTGGTGATTGTGGATTCTGTGCAGGCGATTCATAGCAGCGCCAACACCAGCGCTGCTGGCACAGTTTCCCAGGTGCGGGATTGTACGGCCCATCTTCTGCGCTTGATCAAACAGGAAAACATCCCCCTCTTTCTCGTCGGCCATGTCACCAAAGAAGGCACAATCGCCGGGCCACGGGTGTTGGAACACATGGTGGATACGGTTCTGCAATTGGAGGGCGAACGTTTCCATGCCTACCGGCTCTTGCGCTCCATCAAAAACCGCTATGGCAGCACCAATGAGGTGGGCGTCTTTGAGATGAGCGAGGATGGGATGACAGAGGTCGCCAACCCGTCGGAGCTATTTTTGGCCGAACGGTTGCCCAACGCGTCGGGCAGCGCCATCGCCGTGCCCATGGAGGGCAGCCGCCCTCTGCTTGTCGAGGTGCAAGCGCTTGCCAGTGCCACCGCCTTCAGCCAGCCCCGGCGCACGGGCAACGGTGTGGATTTCAACCGGTTGCTGCTGGTGACGGCTGTGTTGAGCAAGCGGGTGGGGCTGAATTTGAGTACCCAGGATTTGTTTGTCAATGTGATCGGCGGGATGAAGATCGGGGAGCCAGCCGCGGATATGGCGATTGCCGCGGCCATTGCCAGCAGTTATCGCAATGTGCCGGTGGCCGCGGATATGGCGATCTTGGGCGAGCTGGGGCTGAGTGGTGAATTGCGGAGTGTGGGCCATTTGCCCCGGCGTCTGCAAGAAGCGGCCAAATTGGGCTTCAAACGGGCCATTGTGCCCCGCAACGCGTTGCGCCGCAAAGGCGACAAATTGCCCGATGATATCGAAGTGCTGGGCATGCGCACCCTGGCCGAAGCATTGGACGCAGCACTGATGAAATAAGCAGCGGCGGCGGATCAATGTGCCACCGATTCAGGCTCTACGCCAACATGTTTTCCAGCTTGGCAGCCCACCCCAACACCTGCTCGTCTTCCCCAAAACACCCAACCAGCTGCAACCCCATAGGCAGCCCGCTGCGTGTGCGCTCGACGGGCAGGCTCAACGCGGGGACGCCTGCGTTTGTCCAGGGCAAATTCATCACCGGGCTACCTGTGGCGTGGATGCCTTCGGGGGCGGGGCCGGGTGCAGGTGGTGCTATCCACAGGTCTGCGCCTGCTGTGCCCAATGTGTCGGCTATCTGCCGACGCAGGGTAAAACGGGCTTGCTGGGCTTCGGCCAGTTCGTCCTCGCTCACCTGCTTGCCTGTGTACATGATGTCGTGCATGTGTTCGCTGTACAGATATTCATACTCCCCATACCAGCGGGCATGAATCTTGGCCGCCTCTGCGGCCATCATCCGCCGGTGCTGTTCGTCCAGATCGTCAAATTCTTCCAGAAAAGGGATGGTCACAACCTGGACGCCTGCCCGCTCCAGTTTGCTCACACTTTCCCAGAACGAATCCAGCCCCTCCGGCCAAGCTTTGCGCAAATAGTCCCCTTCGGGCACGGCCAGTACAGGCAGCCGGTCCGGCGCAACCACCTCAGAATCCCAGCCGTCACAGACAACCGATGCTGCCAAGGCCATGCCCGCCACATCCTGAGTGAAGAGGCCCACGTGGTCCAGGGATTGGGAGAAGTAGAGCAGGCCATCTGTGGGGATGCGATCATAGCTGGGCTTGAAGCCGACGATGCCGCAGAAGGCCGCGGGCCGAATGGTGGAGCCAATGGTTTGGGTTCCCAATGCCAGGGGGAAAAAGCCTGCTGCTACCCCTGCC
>JAHEML010000376.1 GCA_024643705.1 Caldilineaceae bacterium
TTTTTTGTGTATATGGGGTACAACGTGGAGACAGTGGTGGATCAGCCTGAATCGCCCCAGGTGGAACTGGCCCGCATCGTGCGCCAGGGTCAGGATGCCATCATTGCCAACGCAAAAGATTTCCACCGACCAAGCGTGAATGAAATTGACCTGCGTTTTCGACCCGAAATTACGCCCCTTGCCCGCATGACCGTGTTGACAGGTGTGGCCTATCTTTCCCCGTTGGGCGATCCAAGCCACGGGCGGGGTCTGTTGCACTTGGCCCGCAGCGTGAGCTTGCAGCCAGAAATGCGGGTGCTGGTCAACGAGGGTGTCGATCTAAGTGGCGATCTGGGCGAGTACACACTTCTCTATCTGGTTGGCAAAGATGCCTTTAACTTGGACGAGACCCAAGCCCAAAACCTGAGCGACTTTGTGAAGAAGGGCGGAACTCTCTTTGTAGAAAGTTGCCACCGCGAGGGCGGATCGAGACCCGACGCCGACGGCTCGTTTGCCCGGCTCTTCCAGGCACTGGGTGTCAACCCCAGGGCCATCAACCGTGGCGCACCGCTGATATCGGAGCCGTTTTTCTTTTCTGGCCCGCCCGAAGGCTACGAAAGGCAAGGCAATTCCGACCTGCGTGCCGACGGCGGGGTTGTCTACTCCACCTGCGATTATGGCTGTCTGTGGCAGGGGGAGCAACGTAGCGGGGCCGCTGGCCGCGAGGCGATTCGGGCGAGCATGGAGTGGGGCCATAATCTGCTGCTGTACGCATGGCAGCGGCGACAACGAGGCCACTCGGTATGACCTGGCAAGCCCCAGAGGCATCCGGCCTGACAGTAAGCTACGACGATGTACCCTACGATGGTCTAACCCATTCCGAAACCCACCCAAGCTTGCTTGCCACCATCGGCAGCTTGATGGGGATGAATCCCGCACCGGTGGAGAAGTGCCGGGTGCTGGAAATCGGCTGTGCCCAGGGCTTCAACTTGATTGCCATGGGGTTGACTCTGCCGGAGAGTGAATTTGTCGGCATCGACTTTTCGCCTGTGCAGATCGACGAGGGCAAGAAGGCCCTGGACGATCTGGGCGTCTCTAATGTCTGCCTGTACCCTCTGGATGTGATGGCCCTGGACGATTCGCTGGGTCACTTTGATTACATCATCGCCCACGGCTTTTTTTCGTGGGTTCCCCAACCTGTGCGGGATCAACTCCTCGCCGTCTACAACCGTCTGCTTACACCCAACGGCATCGGCTATATCAGCTACAACGCCTACCCAGGCGGCCATTTTATGAATGCACTGCGGGATGGGATGCTATTCCATGCCGGGCGCATCGCCAATCCAGCAGAACGGGCGACCGAGGCCCGGCGCTGGATCGATCTCCTAGCCGAGACCGGCGAGGCCCGGGTTGTGCCGTTTAGCGGTTTCTACAAAGCCTATCGCCAGTTGATCAACGATTACCAGGAACATTTGGACGACGAAGCAGGCCGCTCGAACGCGGGGTTGCTGCATGACGAGTTGGAAGAGGTTAATCGGCCCTTTTATCTGCGCGAGTTTGTGGACCAATGCCAGGCGGCGGGTTTGCAATACCTGGGGGACACAGAGTTTGCCAGCATGATGGCCGCCAATATCCCAGAAAATGCTGCCAGTCTCATCCAGGCGTCGGCCCGTAGCCGGGTAGAGGCCGAACAATACATGGATTTTGTTCGCAATCGCATGTTCCGTCGATCCCTGGTCTGCCACCAGGCGGTGCAATTGGCGGGCAAACCGTCTATGCAGACCGTGGCGGCGTTATCTCTTTCATCCAATGCCCACTCGGAAACAGTGGAGCGGCCAGCCGGCGCATCCCCTGCCCGAAAGTATGTCAGCCCCGACGGCTCCTCCCTCTCCACCGACCACCCGGTCACCATTGCCGGGTTCGACTATTTGCATACAGTCTGGCCCCGACGAATCCCTTTTACGGCACTGCTGGCCGAAGCGACCAGGCAAGTGGGCGGTGTCTGGACTGGGCGATCTAAAGAGAATCTGCGTGACGCCCAGGTGTTGGCTGCCAATGTGCTGAAAGCCTACTCCATCAGCCCAGTGTTAATCGAGCTTCACCGTCACACGCCTGATCTGGCAACAACCCTCTCCCCGCGACCTGTCGCCAGCCAGTGGGCACGCTGGCAAGTGCGCCAGAACAGCCGAAGCATCTGCAATTTGTTGCACAAGCGGGTGTTGCTGGATGAGCCGGACTGCTATCTGCTGGTGCGTCTGGACGGAACACGTACCATCGAAGACCTTTGCCAGGAGTTGCTGGGTGGGCCATTGGAGCAAGGTCACTGGCACATCAAACAGGAGAAGAGCGCGGAGCGTCAAAGCAATCTGCCGGAGATTCCTGTGGAACAGCGGGTGAGGCAAATTGTGCAAGACAGGTTGGAATGGTTTGCATTGGCAGCGCTGCTGGAAGGATGATCCAATGACCAGCTACGATCTTGTACCGTATGGGGGCTGGTCTTATGCCTTTACTTTTCCGGATTTGTTGGCAACGGTGGCAAAGTTGCGGGGCATCGACAGCCCACCCGTGGAGAATTGCCGTGTGCTGGAAATTGGCTGTGCGGCTGGCGATAATCTGATCCCGATGGCCGAGATATTGCCTGGTTCACACTTTGTCGGTATCGATTTTGCTGCCAGGCAGATTGAGCAGGGGCGCGAGGCGCTTGCCCACCTGGGTCTGACCAATGTGGCGCTTTTTCACATGGACCTGGCTGATTGGGGTGGGACTTTGGGCCAATTTGATTATGTGATTGCCCACGGTATCTATTCCTGGGTGGCGAAACCTATCCGTTCTGCGCTGCTTTCTCTTGTGGGCGATGTGTTGACACGAACTGGTGTAGCTTATATCAGCTACAACACCTACCCCGGCTGGCACATGCTGGAATCCATGCGCCGGATGATGCTCTACCATATCCGGGATATTCAAGGACCGGAAGAGCAGGCAGCCGCGGCAAGAGAATTGATCGGCTTTCTGGTCAAGGCCACCGATTCGACTCCCTATGGGCTTGTTTCGTTCCCCGCCGCCTACCAGCAACTTGTCAACGGCTATTTTCATGGAGTACTCAACATGGAAGGCCGGGCCGATTCCCACTTTCTGCACGACGAGCTGGAAGCGGTGAATGAGCCTTGCTACTTCCATGAATTTGTCGATCACGCGGCCGCGCACGGTCTGGACTACGTGGCCGACGCCGAATTCTCGTCTGGGTTGACCGCTGCCCTGCCCGGTGAAGTTGTTGCCAAGATGACGGAGATTGCCCCCTCGCAACGGGATAGGGGCCAGTATAGCGACTTTGTTGTGAACCGCACCTTCCGTCGTTCCATCCTTTGTCGAGGTGGGATATCGATGACACCCGCGGTCGATATGTCTGTGATGGATCATCTCTATTTCGCATCCCAGGCACAGGGGCAATTGGCTCCGGGGGCCGACCCCGAAGCTGCCAGTATCGAATTTGCCGTGGGTGATGGCCCCACATTGACATCGGACCACGCGGTGACAATTGTCGGGATCACCCATTTGCGATCTATCTGGCCCCAGCGTGCCACGTTGGATGAGATTTTGGACTTGGCCTATGCACAGATGATCGAGACAAACCCCCATCTGCACGAGGAGTTGTTCGCCGCTCTGGCCGACAGGGAGAACGAACGGCGGGCCACTGATCGCTTTTTGCTGGCAACCAACTTGCTTCAGGCCTATAGCATCAATGGCGAATTGGTCTCATTTCATCTGACATCTGCGCCATTTACCACCCAGGTAGGCATAAAGCCAATTGCCAGCTCGTGGGCACGCTGGGAATCTACAAAGCGCTCTGTGGTAACCGATCTGCGTCTGCGCCGGGTAGCTCTTTCGCCTCAAAGTCGCTACCTGCTACCTTTGCTGGATGGAACACGTGACAGGGATGCATTGATCAAGGTGATCCAAGAAGATTTTTCGGAGGCAACCGCACTTTGGCGCGAGGACTCATCCATGCCGTTGTCAGTACAAATTGACGACACATTGGAGCAGATTGCCAGGAGTGCGCTGCTGCTTGCAAGCACATAGCGGTGATCGAAGCGCACTTGCGCTATCTGGCTGATGGCTGTATGATTAAGGGCAAATTTCCCCGTGGATCTACGCAATTTTTATAAATACTCCAAAATACACAAAATTGAGGTTGGCGGTTATGGATGAACGGCAGTTACGTAACCGAGTTGAAGTAGTGGACAAAGCTGGCTGGCACAAAGAATACCCTCTTAATCAGGCGATCTTTCATATCGGCAGCGATCCCCGAAATGATATTGTTCTGGAAGGCGGGCGCGGCGTTGGCATCGAACCACGCCACGCCCAGTTGATTGCCTCCGCGGGCAGCCATCTCTATCGGCTGATCAACCTGAGCCAAGGACCCATTCGTCTCGACGGTGGACGTAGCTTGCCACCACGTGGAGCCGCCGACATCTACGACCGGGACGTTGTGCAGATGGGGGAACACACGTTTCGTTTTGTCCTCAGCGAGGGTACATCCACATCGATCAGTGTCAACCTCCAGTTCAGCGAAACCCGCCTCTCGATTGATACCATGCTAGAGGGCGTGATTACTGTCCAAAACCTGGGAACCGTACCCGGCGCTCAATTCAAGCTGGCTGTCGAAGGGTTAACGCCTGATTGGTACGCTCTGGGTCCTGGGCCGATCTTGTTCCCCGGTGCCCAAAAAGATGTCCTCATTCAAATCCGTCATGCCCGACAGCCCTCAATCCCAGCTGGTCGTCGTGGCGTGACCATTCGAGCAATTGCACCCGATGCCTACCCTGGCGAGAGTGCATCTGCTACCCAAAGCCTCGAAATAGCTCCCTACTACGATCACGCTGTCCGATTGA